>NZ_JBSFMM010000249.1:0-15685 GCF_053599555.1 Streptomyces sp. NPDC000941 | reverse complement strand
GCATCAGCGTGCTGTTCGCGATGCTCCGCGACGGCACCTTCTACGAACCCAGAACCCCACGCCTCGCTTGACGAAAGACATAGAGGCACCCCCCCCCCGATGTACTGGCGGGCGGCCGGAGTACGGCTCGCCCAGGTTGCGCGGCGGGGCCTGGATCGCTGTCACCGCCGATGGCGGGCAGTGAAGCGGGCACCGTCATGGAGACGAACTGCCTCTTCGCGGGGGAAGGGGCCCACTGTGGATCTTGGCGGAGAGACGTGCTTCATCAGGTGTTCCTTGTGGTGGCGACTGTCAGGCCTGGTACGCGACGGATCCAGAGCAACCCCCGTTACTCTGGGCAACCCCCGTTACTCCGGGTCTCGGCGCAGCCTAAGGAGGGCGGCGCGGCGCGCGCTTGAACCACAGCGTCAATGTTGTGGAATATGAGCGTCACCGGACAGCGTCGAAGCAATAAGTGCAGGTGACAGGGGCTACGGCAGCCCGATCGCGGATATGGGCCCGACCGGCTTCTTCTCATCGGCCACCGCGGACAACAGGCGGTCCCACCCTGTTACTCTCGACCCCCTAGGTGCCCTGCCCGCTGCCACGGATCCGCTGCAGACTCTCGTATCCTCGCAGGTCAACCGCACCTTTTTGCTGTCGGGGCATCAGATCCCGAGATCCCGCAAGTCCGCCGAATCCCCGGGTTGAGGAAGCATGAGCGCAGTGAAGATGGTCGGGTCGAAGAAGACCGCTGTCGGCTGGATCGCCGGCATCTGTGTGATGGCCGCGGTGCCGGCCCTCACGGGGTGTTCGTCGGACTCGACGAAGACGACGGACACCAAGGGCTCCGCCTCGACCGCCGACGCCACCCCGTCCCAGAAGGGGCAGCCCGGTGCCGGCGATCAGTCCTCGGCGCGGGGGGCGGTGGCCACGTGGGTCACCGCGGTCGTCCAGGACCGTGCCGAGGAGGCATGCCTGGCCATGGCGAACCCGGGCATGGACGGGGCTCCCCCGACGCCCAACACCGCGGAGATGTGCTCGGGCAACGGGGAGGAGGCAAAGGAGATGAAGGAACAAGTCCACCGCGTGCACACCGCGTTCACCCCCGACCAACCGAAGAATCCACCGACGGTGAAGGTGGCCGAGGTCCCGGTCACGGACAAGAAGGCGACGGTCGACGGTGAGCAGATCACCGTGGACGGTCAGACGCTGAAGGCCATCGTCCTGTCGAACTCCACCGGAGTGAAGGAGGACCAGGTCGAAGTCAGGATCGAGGCCGGTGTCAGGGAAGGCCGCTGGTATGTGACAGATCTGCGGCTCTCCGTGCTCTGAGTGGTCTGAGTGGTCTGCGTGGTCTGACTTCGCGGTATCGGCAGCCGTCGCATATATGCAGGTGAGGCACCGCATATATGATGGGGTTTGCCGCTCGGGCCTTTCGTCGTCGTGCCCGCATCACCGAGGGGTCGAGGTTGCCAACCATCAGGGATGTCGCCCAGCACGCAGGGGTCGCGCCGAGCACCGTCTCCTACGTGTTCAACGGCTCCCGGCCCATTTCCGATGAGACGCGCCGACGCGTACAGGAGGCCGTGGACGCGCTCGGGTATCACCCGCGGGCCAGCGCCCGGACCCTGCGCTCCAGCCGCACCCATGTGATCGCCCTCGCTCTGCCCCGCCCGGCCGGCCGGCGGAACGCTGTGGACGGCCCGTTCGCGATCGAGATCAGCGACGCGGCCGTGAGACTCGGCTACGACCTGCTGCTCACCACGTCCCAGGACAAGGCCGAGGGGCTGCGCCGGGTGGCGCTGAGCGGCCTTGCCGACGCGGCGGTGCTGATGGCCGTCGATATGGAGGACGCCCGGATCGATGTCGTGCGGGAGCTGGCCTTTCCCGCCGCGCTCATCGGGCGGCCGGCCGACGAGGACGCCCTGCCGTGGACCGACCTGGACTGGGAGGAGGCCGCCGCCCTGGTGGTGTCCGAGCTGGCCGCCGCGGGACACCGCGAGATGGTCTACCTCGCACCCACCAAGGCGGAAGTGGTGGCCAGGCGCAGTTACGCGCTCCGGGGTATCGCCGGTGCGAACCGTGGCGCCCGGAGCACCGGCGCCGCCGTCACGGTGGCCCATGCGGTGAACGATCCGGCCGGGCTGGCCCACCGGCTCCGGGCGCTGCTCGGGGAGCGCGCGGACGGCGGAGCGGGCGGACGGCCGACCGCGCTGATCGTGCAGCACCCCTCCGCGCATCACCACATCCTGACGTCCGTGACTGACGTTGGGCTCCGTATACCCGAGGATCTGACCGTCGTGGTGATCGGCGCCCTGCCCGGAGACCCGGCCGGCCGCCGGCTGCCTCGTGTCGAACTGCCGGTGGAAACGCTGGCCGGCGAGGTGACCCGGCTCGCCGTGGCCGCGGCCACAGCGCTGCACGAGACCGCCGCGGGGGATGCGGAGGCCGGTCCCCGGCTGCTCGCCGACGCCGTCGGCCATCTGCTGATCGCCCCGGCTCTGCTGCCGGGGGACGCGCCGCTCACCGCCCCGCGGGCCTGAACTCCGCACGCCCTTCCCGCGCGGCTGCCTCGCCGGATGCCGTGGTTGTTTTCCTCTCCTGAGGCTCTTGTCGCCATCGGACACCTGCCCTTAACATCACTGCAGTCCACTTCATCGAATCGATTCGATGCGATGCGATGTTCCGGCGCACTGGCCACCGCGGACAGCCCGAACCGAGAGACACCCACATGCCATTGCCTCGCCGCCGCCCGCCGGCGCCGGTCCTGTTCCTGACCCTCCTTGTGGCCTCGGCCGGCCTCACCGGATGCGCGCAGGAGGCCGACCCCAACACCATCACGGTGCTGAACTCCGCCACGGACCAGCATGAACACGACCAGCAGCAGAAGTTCTTCGACCGGTGTGCGGGGCCCCTCGGGGTGAAGGTCGAGCAGACCAGTGTTCCCGCCGCGCAGGTGGCGACCAAGGCGCTGCGGATGGCGTCGTCGCACTCGATGACCGACATCCTGGAGCTGGACGGATCGGAGCTGCCCCAGTTCGCCGACACCGGTGGTCTGGTCCCGCTGAAGACGGCGGGCGTGAGTGTGGACGGGCTCTCGCCGGGGGCCGTGAGCATGGGGAGCTTCAAGGGCACCGCGTACGGCATCGCCCGCTCGGTCAACACCCTGGCGCTGTTCTACAACACGGACGTGCTGAAGAAGGCGGGGGTGACACCGCCCACCACCTGGGACGAGCTGAAGGTGGCGGCCAAGAAGCTCACCCGGGGCAAGACGTTCGGGATGGCTTTCAGCGCGACACCCGACGCCGACGGGGTGTACCAGTTCCTTCCCTTCTTCTGGTCCGCGGGCGGCGACGAGGCCCGCATCGACAACGGCAAGGGCGAAAAGGCGGTCCAGCTGTGGAAGGACCTGGTCAAAGACCGGTCCGCGTCAAGCGCCGTGGTCACCTGGAACCAGCAGGACGTCAACGATCAGTTCATCGCGGGCCGGACGGCCATGATGGTCAACGGCCCTTGGCAGGTTCCCGTGCTCAGCGAGCACAAGTCCCTGCACTGGGCGGTCACCACCATCCCGGTGCCCGTGGCCGGCAAGGCCCCGGTGGCGCCGATGGGCGGAACCGTGATGTCCCTGCCCCGTACCGGCGACACCGGGCGCCAGGCCACCGCCGCCAAGATCCTCAACTGCCTGAACGAGCGCAAGAACCAGGTGGGCTGGGGTGCGGGCGTGAACAACATCCCCACCAGGGCCTCCGCCGCCGCCGAGTACAAGGCCGACAATCCGAAGCTCGCGGGCTTCGCCGACACGGTCGCCACCGCCCGTTCCCGTACCGCCAAGGTCGGCGCCCGGTGGCCGGCTGTGTCCAGCGCCCTGGCGGGCGCCTTCCAGTCTGTTCTGACCGGCAGTTCCTCGCCCGAAGCGGCGCTGAAGCGTGCCCAGTCGCAGGCCACGGCCGGCGGAGAGTGAGAGCGTTCATGAGTACCACCACTGCCGGGCCCGCCAAGTCCGTGGCGGCGAGCCCCACCGTCCCGGGTCGGAGAGCGTCCCGTGCCGCGCTGACACGCTGGCTCTTCGTGGCGCCCGCCGTGCTCTACATGCTGGCCTTCTTCGGGTATCCGCTCGTACGCAACGTCGTCATGAGCTTCCAGCACTACACACCGCGTACCTTCTTCACCGGCGAGGCACCGTTCAACGGCCTCGACAACTGGACCGCGGTGTTCGGCAACGAGCTGTTCACCAAGTCCCTCTGGCATACGGCACTCTTCACGCTGGGCTCACTGTTCGGCCAGTTCGTGCTGGGCCTGGCGCTGGCCGTGTTCTTCTCCCGCCGGTTCCGGCTGTCCGGTTTCGCCCGCGCCGTGCTGCTGCTTCCGTGGCTGATCCCGATGGTCGTCTCGTCGGTCGTCTGGCGGAAACTCCTCGACCAGGACACCGGGGTGGTCAACACCCTGCTGATGAACCTGCACCTCACCTCGGAGCCGGTGCCCTGGCTGAGCAGTCCGAGCGTCGCCCTGCTGTCTGCGGTCCTGGTCAACATCTGGGTCGGTATCCCGTTCAACATGGTGATCCTCTACGGCGGGCTCCAGGAGATCCCGCGTGAGATGTACGAGGCCGCCTCGCTCGACGGCGCCGGTCCCTGGCGTACGTTCCGCAGCATCACACTGCCGCAGCTGCGGCCGGTGATCACGGTGGTCCTGGTCCTCGGCTTCATGTCGACGATCAAGATCCTGGACCTGATCCTCGCGCTGACCGGCGGCGGGCCCGCCGACTCGACCCAGACGCTGGGCACCGCCACCTACCAGCTGTCGTTCCAGCAGCTCGACTTCGGGCAGGGCGCGGTGGTCGGCAATGTCCTCATCCTCATCAGCGCGGTGTTCGCCGTGTTCTATCTCCGGGCCAACCGGTCCGACTTCGGTCAGGGGAAGTGATCGCCATGTCCGCCCGCACTGTGCGACGGTGGAGCAACACCGTCATCGCGCTGGTCGTTCTGGCCATTCTGCTCTTCCCCCTGTACTGGATGCTCAACATCGCCCTTCAACCGGGCGAAAGTCTCGCCTCGACCAGCTGGTTCCCCACCTCGCCCGGCTGGTCGAACTTCGAGCGGGCGCTGGACAGTCAGGGCGGCTCACTCGTGACCAGCCTGGTCGTCGCGCTCGGCGCGGTCGTCGTCTGTCTGGCGATGGCGGCGCCCGCCGCCTACGGCCTGGCCCAGCTCGGCCTGAGGGGCGGCCGGTCCATCGTGTTCGGCACCCTGATCACCCAGATGGTGCCCGGCATCGTGATCGCCAACGCGCTCTACAGCGCCTATGTCGATCTGCATCTGGTCAACTCGCTCCCCGGGCTGATCCTGGCCGACGCCTCGCTCGGACTGCCGTTCTCCATCGTGCTGCTGAGGGCGTTCATGGTGTCGATCCCGAAGGAGATCGTGGAAGCGGCGATGGTCGACGGGGCGAACCGCTTCACCGCCTTCGTCCGCATCGTGCTCCCGATCAGCCGTAACTCGCTCATCACGGCCGGGCTCTTCACCTTCCTCTTCGCCTGGTCCGACTTCATGTTCGCACTGACGCTCAACACGACGGACGACGTCAAGCCGATCACCCTCAGCATGTACGAGTACATCGGCGCCCACGTCAGCGACTGGGGCGCGGTCATGGCCACGGCCGTCGTCTCCGCCGTCCCGGCGGCGATCCTGCTGATACTGGCCCAGAAGTACGTCGCCGCGGGTATCACCGGCGGTTCGGTCAAGTAGTACACGCACATCTCTCAAGACCCGGAAGGTCCGCAATACAGCATGAGCAGCACCCCACCTCACGCACCGGACGCCGCGCGGTTTCCCGTCCTCCCACCCGGCTTCGTCTTCGGGACCGCGACCGCGAGCTACCAGATCGAGGGCGCGCACGACGAGGACGGCCGCGGACCGTCCATCTGGGACACCTTCAGCCACACCCCCGGCCGCACCGCGGGTGGTGCCACCGGTGACATCGCATGCGACCACTACCACCGCTACCGGGAGGACGTCGAACTGCTGGGCCGCCTCGGTGTCAACTCCTACCGCTTCTCGGTGGCCTGGCCGCGGATCCAGCCGCAGGGCACAGGACCGGCCAACGCGAAGGGGCTGGACTTCTACGACCGGCTCACCGACGCGCTCCTCGAAGCCGGTGTCTCCCCGGCCGTCACGCTCTACCACTGGGACCTGCCGCAGGCACTGGAGGACCGGGGCGGCTGGCGGGTCCGGGAGACCGCCGAAGCCTTCGCCGAGTACACCCGGCTGGTGGTGGAGCGACTGGGCGACCGGGTGGGCCGGTGGATCACCCTCAACGAGCCCTTCTGCTCCGCGTTCGTGGGATACGGGGAAGGACGGCACGCCCCCGGCGCCCGCGAAGGCACCGGAGCCCTGGCCGCCGCGCACCACCTGCTGCTCGCCCATGGGAACGCGGTGCGGGTGCTGCGTGAGGCCGGCGCCTCCCAGGTCGGCATCACCCTCAACCTCGACCGTATCCACGCGGCCAGCTCCTCCCCGGCCGACCTGGCCGCGCTGCGCCGCGCCGAGACGCTGCACAACGAGGTCTGGACGGAGCCTCTGTTCAACAGCCGGTATCCCACCGGTGAGTCCGAAACCTGGGGCGAGCTGGCCGACGGCTCGTACCGCCGCGACGGTGACCTGGACACCATCGGCACACCACTGGATTTCGTGGGGCTGAACTTCTACCGCCCGCTGACCGTCTCCGACGCACCGTACGCGGAGGCCCACGCGGCCCGGCGTACCGCGATGGACATCCGGGTCGCTGAGAGCGACCCGTACGGCACCCGGCACACCACCATGGGCTGGCCCGTCGTCCCCGCGGCCTTCACCGAGTTGCTGGTGGACCTGGCCGCGCGGTACCCGAACCTGCCGCCCGTCCACATCACGGAGAACGGTTCCGCCGAGGCCGACACCGTCTCGCCGGACGGAGCCGTACGGGACACCGACCGGGTGGCGTATCTGCGCGACCATGTGGCGGCCGTGTCCGCCGCCATCGACGCGGGAGTGGACGTCCGCGGCTACTACTGCTGGTCGCTGCTGGACAACTTCGAGTGGGCTCGGGGCTACGGTCAGCGCTTCGGGATCGTACGGGTCGACTACGAGACCCAGGAACGTACGCCGAAGGACAGCTACCACTGGTTCCGTGAACTGATCACCGTCAACCGCGCGTCCACGCAGGAGCACTGAAATGAAGTTCACCGACGGCTATTGGCAGCTGCGGCCAGGCGTGACGGCCCGCTATGCCACCTCCGTCGCCGACGTGGACGTCGCCGACGACCGTTTCACTCTCTACGCGCCGGTCACCCGCATCCGGCACCGCGGCGACACGCTCAACGGCCCGCTGGTGACCGTGGAGGCGTGGTCACCCGCCGAGGGTGTCATCGGCGTACGGCTGTGGCATCACGGTGGCAGGCGCCCCCGAACACCGGCGTTCACCCTCACCGCCGACCCGGACGGCGGGCATGCGAAGACCGTACGCGAAGGCTCGACGGTCGAGCTCGTTTCGGGCGCGCTGTCCCTCAAAGCCGACACCGAGGGATCCTGCAACCTCAGGTTCGTCTCCGACGGCAAGGTCATCACCTCGCTCGGCCCCCGCGACCTGGGCTTTGTCACCGACGCCGACGACCGCCACCACATGCTGGCGAAGATGTCGCTGGGCGTCGGCGAGACCGTGTACGGCCTCGGCGAGCGCTTCACCCCGTTCACCAAGAACGGCCAGAGCGTCGACATCTGGCAGGCCGACGGTGGCACCAGCAGTGAACAGGCATACAAGAACGTGCCGTTCCACCTGAGCAACCGTGGCTACGGTGTTTTCGTCAACCACCCGGGCAACGTTTCCTACGAGGTCGGCTCCGAGAACGTCGGCCGGGTCCAGTTCAGCGTGGAGGACCAGTCCCTCGAGTTCTTCGTCATCGCCGGACCCGCCCCTAAGGACGTTCTGCGCCGCTACACGGGTCTCACCGGCCGGCCCGCGCTGCCACCGGACTGGTCGTTCGGGCTGTGGCTGTCGACCTCCTTCACCACCTCCTACGACGAGGAGACGGTGACCCGGTTCGTGGCGGGCATGGCCGAGCGGGACATCCCGCTCAGCGTCTTCCACTTCGACTGCTTCTGGATGCGGGAGTACCAGTGGTCCGACTTCGTCTGGGACCCGGCGGTCTTCCCGGATCCCGAAGGGATGCTGTCCCGGCTGAAGGAGCGGGGGCTGCGCGTCTGCGTCTGGATCAATCCGTACATCGCGCAGAAGTCCCATCTGTTCGCCGAGGGCATGGCAGCCGGCTACCTGCTGAAGCGGGCGGACGGTGACGTCTGGCAGTGGGACAAGTGGCAGGCCGGGATGGGCATGGTGGACTTCACCAACCCCGCCGCCCGCGAGTGGTACGCCGCCAAGCTGCGACGCCTCCTCGGCCAGGGAGTGGACGCCTTCAAGACCGATTTCGGCGAGCGGGTGCCGACCGAGGACGTCGTCTGGTTCGACGGCTCGGACCCGGAGCGGATGCACAACTACTACACCCAGCTCTACAACGAGACGGTCTTCGACCTGCTGGTCGAAGAGCGCGGCGAGGGCGAGGCGGTGCTCTTCGCCCGTTCCGCCACCGTCGGCGGCCAGCGCATGCCGGTCCACTGGGGTGGCGACTGCGAGTCGACGTTCGAGGCGATGGCCGAGTCGCTGCGCGGCGGCCTGTCCCTCGGGCTGTCCGGCTTCGGCTTCTGGAGCCATGACATCGGCGGATTCGAGGGCACCCCGCCGCCGGCCGTCTTCAAGCGGTGGGTGCAGTTCGGCCTGCTCTCCTCGCACAGTCGGCTGCACGGCAGCAAATCCTACCGGGTGCCGTGGGACTACGGTGAGGAGGCGGTCGAGGTCACCCGTGACTTCACCCGGCTGAAGCACCGGCTGATGCCGTATCTCTTCCAGGCGGCGGTCGAGGCCAAGGAGTCCGGTACGCCGGTGATGCGGGCCATGCTGCTGGAATTCCCCGAGGACCCGGGCACCCACGCGCTCGACCGGCAGTACATGCTCGGCGCCGATCTGCTGGTGGCCCCCGTCTTCAGCGAAGACGGCACGGTCGAGTACTACGTACCGGAGGGCAGCTGGACCAATGTGCTCACCGGCGAGCGGGTCAGCGGTCCGGGCTGGAGACGCGAGCGGCATGGCTTCCACACGCTGCCGCTGCTGGCCCGGCCGGGCTCGGTGGTCCCCTTCGGCGCGGTGGACGACGGCCCGCGATCCGACTGGGCGGACGGCGTGACCCTTCATGTGTACCCGGGCGGGGCCGACGGCTCCGTGACCGTCACCACCATCCCCGCACGGTCAGGCGCTGCGGCCGCGGCGGTCTTCACCGTCCGGCGTTCGGGCGGCGAGACGGTCATCGAGACCGAGAGCGAACTGCCCTGGAACGTCGTGGTCGTGGGGGAGACCCCGGCCGATGACGCCGGGGCGCACCCGGCCGGCGCCCTGTACCAGGCCCCGCCCGGCACCCACCGGGTGATCGTTCCGGCCGCGCCCTAGCCCCCTCGCTTGATCCACTCGCTGCTGCTCGGCTGGTAGGTGTAGCCGGGGCGGCGGGCGCTGGTGCGGAACGGGGTGCCTTTGTTGTCGATGTGCACGGTGCCGTGGCGGTCGCCGCTGGACCAGTCCAGGGAGAGGTCCCAGCGGACATCGTGCGCGTTGATGCGGACGGTGACGTAGAAGACCTCCGGGTCGGACTCGCTGACCTTGTAAGGGAAGTCGCGCTGGCCGTTCTTGGCGGTGACCTGGGGGCTGCCGCTGTCGAGGTCGATGTCGAACGACTCGCTCTTGACGGCGGCGCCGCCGCCGGGGCAGAGGACGCCCATCGAGTAGTCGTTCCAGGCGAGCGGGGTGCCCTTCGTGACGATGCGTACATGCAGCGCCTCCAGGACGACCGTGTCCTTCCCGGTGCCCTGTACGGAGAGGGCGATGCGCTGGTCCCCCGAGGGGACCGCGCCGTACGCGGCGGCCCAGCGGGGCGCGTCCTGCTCGACGACGGGCGGGCCGACCTGTGCGGGCTCGCTGTCGACGAGAAAGTGCTGGTTGCACGGGTTCTTGTAGACGTAGGGCCGGGTGGTGACCTTGACCGGCGCCGCCTCGGCCTGCTCGGTGGTGACCCCGCTGTTCTGGGCGGCGGACGCCGGCGCCGAGGGTTTGCCCTTCTTCGCGGGCTGGGACGGGGAAGCGGAGTCGGAGGCGGCCGGGATTGTGTCGGCCGGGGTTCCGTCGTCTCCCGATCCGGTCAAGCTGCCCACAGTGGTGTCCCCGGCCCTCCGGTAGCCGTCGTCGCCTCTGAAGGACGGCAGAAGCGCGGCGAGCGCGATGGCTCCCAGAGCGGCGGCCGCGGCGACGGGGGCGATGAGCGTGGGGCGGCGTCGGCGGGGGTGTGCGGGGGCGGGCGGGGCGACGCTGCCGACGTCTGGTTCATCGCTTTCACCTGGTGTGCGGAGTTCGCTGCCAGTGGATGCCGGCGCCGTTCCCTCCGGTCCAGCCCCGCTCGGCGCCGTTCCGTCCGGCTCTGTTCCGCCCGGCCCCGTTCCCTCCGGCGCCGCCTCGTCCGGCGCCGTTCCGTCCGGCTCTGTTCCGTTCGGACCCGGCCTTCTGCGTGCTCGCGCCGCATCCGCCAGAATCCACCTCCGGTGCAGCTCGACCTGCTCCTCGCGGGTCGCCCGGCACACCCGGGCAAGCCGCTCGACCGGCGCGTAGTCGGTCGGCACCGCGCTGCCGTTGCAGTAACGGTGCAGCGTCGAGGTGCTCATGCCCAGCCGCTTGGCCAGCACCCCGTAGCTCAGCCCCGAGCGTTCCTTGAGCCCCCGCAGCAACTCCGCGAGCGCCTCCGCGTCCTCGGTGGGCCCGGTCGCTCCGGTGGACCCTATCGACCCTGACACCGTTCCTCCAATGTCCCGCGTGGCCCGCCGCAGCCCATTCCCGCATTCCAGGCTCCCTGGATCGCTCCTGGTCAAGGCTCGTTTTCCGGCCCAGCGTATCCAATTGACGGTTCTACTTCACGGCCGGGATGGTCGACTGGGCCACCGGCGGGGTCAGCCCGCCGGTTGCCGCGTGTCCGTCGGGAGGTCGTCCGGCAGCAGCAGCCGTAGGTCGTCCAGGCCCGGTGCGGTCATCGGGCCGATCCGCCGAGCCTGCCGGGTCATCATCGCCTCCAGAATCTGTCGGGCCGTACGGGCGTTGCCGAACGAGCGGTCGCGCGGCAGCCCGGCCACGTACTGGAGCAGCGCTTCGACCGTCTCGGGTGCGCAATCGTAGCCGGAGGCCGTGGCGTGGCGGCTCATGATCTCGACAAGTTCGTCCGTGGAGTAGTGCTCGAAGTCCACCGAGCGGGAGAAGCGTGAGGCCAGGCCCGGGTTGGAGGCGAGGAAGCGGGCCATCTCCTCGGTGTAGCCCGCGACGATGACCACGACCTCGTCGCGGTGGTCCTCCATGAGCTTCAGCAGCGTGTCGACGGCCTCGCGGCCGAAGTCGGAGCCGGCGCCCTCGGGGGTGAGGGTGTACGCCTCGTCGATGAACAGCACGCCGCCCAGGGCGCGTTCGAAGACCTCCTTGGTGAGCTGCGCGGTGTGGCCCACATAGCGGCCGACCAGGTCGGCGCGGGCCACCTCCACCAACTGGCCGGTGGCCAGCACGCCCAGGGAGAGCAGCAGGTCGGCGTAGAGCCGGGCCACGGTGGTCTTGCCGGTGCCGGGCGGGCCCGAGAAGACCAGGTGGTGGCTGATCTTCGGGGTGGGCAGGCCGGCGGCCTGCCGCCGCTTGGTGGCCGACAGCAGGTTGACCAGGTCGGTGACCTCCCGCTTGACGGCCTGCAGGCCGATCATGGCGTCGAGTTCGGCGAGCAGTTCCTCGGAGCTGCGGCCGTCCGCGCCCGCCGCGGCCGCCGACTCGTCCGCGATGTCCTCGGGCAGCAGCAGGGAGAGGTCGGCCTCGGCGGGGTTGGCCATGGAGCCGAGCCGGAACGCCTGCCGGTCGATCATCTCCTCGAAGACCTGGCGGGCCGCGCGGCCGTTGCCGAACGTGGCGTCGCGCGGCATCCGCTCGTAGTGCCGGGCGAGGGCGTCCAGGGTGCTCGGGGCCAGCTCGTAGCGGTGCGCCTCGCACATGCTCTCGGTGATGGTCACCAGCTCCTCCACGGAGTAGTTGGCGAACTCGATGGTGCGGGTGAAGCGGGAGGCCAGGCCCGGGTTGGAGGCGAGGAACGAGCTCATCTCGTCGGTGTATCCGGCGGCGATGACGACGACCTCGTCGCGGTGGTCCTCCATCAGCTTCAGCACCGTGTCGATGGCCTCCTTGCCGAAGTCGGCACCGGAGCCCCTGCTGTCGGACAGCAGCGTGTACGCCTCGTCGATGAACAGCACACCGCCGAGCGCCTCGTTGAACGCCTCGGTGGTCTTGATGGCCGTACCGCCGATGATCTGGGCGACCAGATCCGCGCGGGAGACCTCTACCAGATGCCCGGAGCGCAGCACGCCGAGCTCGGCGAGGATGCCGCCGTAGAGCCGGGCCACGGTGGTCTTGCCGGTGCCGGGCGCGCCGGAGAAGACCAGGTGGCGGCTCATCTGCGGGACGGGCATGCCGAGGCTGGCCCGGCGCTGCGCGAGCTGGTTGACGTTGACCAGGGTGCGCACCTGGTGCTTGACGTCGGCGAGGCCGATCAGCGACTCCAGCTCCGCCAGCGGGCCTTCGGGCTTCTTCTCGCCGGGGCGGGCGGTGGCCTTGCCCTCCTGGGCCAGGTCCCCGGCGGTCTCGCCCCAGGCGTCGGGGGTGGCGTTCCCGCTGCTGTTCAGGCCCTGGACGGTGAGGCGTTCGGTCGCGCGGGTCTGCTTCAGGCCCGCGCCGCGGTTGTCGCGCACGGTGCAGTCGGTGAGGGTGACCTGCTCCGAGCTGTCGACGCGGATGCCGTCGCCGACGCTGCCGCTGATCTGGCAGGCCTCGAGCGCGGCCCGGCCGCCGTTGGCGACGAGCACGCCGTGTGCCCCGGCCTCGGTCACCTGGGTGTGGTCGGCGGAGAGTTCGGCGCCGCTCTCCACGTGCAGTCCCGCGGCGGTGCCCGCGTGGATTTGGCAGTCCCGTACGGTGGCGCGGCCTCCCGTGCCGATCCAGACGGCGGCCTGGGCCGTCGAGCGCAGCACAGTGCCGGTGATCTCGGGGGCGCCGCCGCCCGCGACCCGGATGCCCGCGCCCGCGGAGTGCGCGACCGTACAGTCCTCCAGGCGTCCGCGGCCGTCCTCGGTGACCTCCACGCCGTGGCCGCCGGGCGCGAGGAGACGGGCGTTTCGCAGCAGGGGGTTGGCCCCGGTGCGGATGGCGACGGCGACGCCGGCCGCGTCCACCACCTCCAAGCGGTCGAACTCGGCCGAGGCGTCCTCGGACAGCAGGACGGCCGCCGTCGCGTCGGCGCAGTCGCGCACGGTGGTGTCGGAGAGCAGCGGGGCGCTGGAGCCGACGACGCGGATCGCGGAAGAAGCCGCGGTGTCGAACGCACAGTCCTGGAACGTGCCCCGGGAACGCTCGGTGACCGCAAGGCCGTTGCTCTTGGTACGGGCGGTGCGGCAGCGCAGCAGTTCCGGGTCGGCGCCCTGGGCGAGCACGATGCCGGGTCCTGTGGTGTCGCTGACGGTGACCTCTTCCAGCACCGGCCGGGCGGCGCTGGTGACGTAGACGCCGACGGAAGTGTCGTGCACATGGGTGCGCGCCACGTGCGTGGCGCACCGGCCCTCCAGGGCGATGGCGGGTTTCTCGGTGCCGGAGATGTCGCAGTCCTCGACCCGGCCCTGCGCCTCGCCGTTGGCGAGCAGGCCGTTGCCCTTGGCGTCGCGCATCCGGCAGCCGCGCACGGTGGTGCGGGCCTGTTCGCTGAGGACGACGGCGGAGGTGCCCAGGTGCTCGATCAGGCAGTCGTCGATGACGCTGCCGGTGGGGGCGGTGTCAACCACGCCCGCGCCCTCGGGGTTGGAGACCCGGCAGCCGCGCATGGCCAGCGAGCCGTTCTCGCGGGCGAGGAGCGCCGTCCAGCCGGAGCCGACGACGGTGCAGCCGTCCATGGCGACCTGGCCGCGCGGCGCGTCCACCACCGGCAGGTCCTCGCTGCCGCCGCGCAGCGTCAGGTCGGTGAGCATCACGGCGTCCGCGACGAGCACCACGGCGGTGCCGCGCGGCGGGCAGATCTCCACGCTGCCGCGGTCGCCGTCGGCGACGATGGTGAGCCGGGTCCTGACCGTGAGGTTCTCGCGGTAGCGGCCGGGCTTGACGCGGATGACCGCTCCCGTACGCGCCTTCGCCAGGGCCTCGCCGATCGTCCGGAAGGTCTCCGTCTGGTCCGGGCCGACCGTGAGCAACTGCCGTGACACGCTGGGACCTCCTTGTTGTGGTGCCTGGGCCGGCTTCCCGGCCAGACAGAACGTGCAATCCAGGTGAGCTGAACTATCAAGTTGAACATCTTTATATGGGTAAATCGACCATCTTGCGGTAAGTCGTCCCCGGGCCACGTAACATGCGAGCCATGCGACGTGTTCTTACTCACCGTCATCCGGTGGCGCGGGCGGTCGCCGCCGCCGCGCTGGCCACGGTTCCGCTCGCCACGGGGGTCACCCCCGCCATCGCGGACTCGGTGGAACTGCCCGCCGTCGCCTCCGTGCTGGCGTCCGACGACCCGTGCGCGAAGGCGTCCACCGCGAAGGCCGAGGACGCGACCTGGTCCCGGTCCACGCTCGGGCTCGGCCGGGCCTGGGAGCTGTCCCAGGGCGCCGGGGTGACCGTCGCCGTGGTCGACTCCGGTGTCGGTACGGACATCCCGGCGCTGTCCGGCCGGGTCACCGCGGTCGGCGACGCGGGCGAGGACTGCGTGGGCCACGGCAGTTTCGCCGCGGGCCTGATCGCGGCGGCGCCCGGCGAGGGCGTGGGCGTGGCGGGAGTCGCGCCCGGGGCGCGGATCCTGGCGGTGCGCGGGACGCAGACGCGCGGCGAGACCACCGCCGCGACCCTCGCGGCCGGCATCCGCACCGCCGTCGACAAGGGCGCCGACGTCATCTACGTCGGGCGGGTGCTGGCGACGGGGAAGGCCGAACTGACCAAGGCCGTGGCGTACGCGGCCGAGCACGACGCGCTGGTGGTCGCGCCGGTCGGCCCGGACTTCCTCCCCAGGGACCGGAACACGGGCAAGGCGGTCGAGCCCGCGCCCTGGTACTGGCCCGCGTCCGCGCCCGGCGTGCTCTCGGTCATCGACTACGGCCCGGACGGCCGGCGCCCCGACAGCGCGCCCGCGCTGGACGGCGCGGATCTGGCGGCGCCGGGTGACGCGGTGGTCAGCGTCGGGCCCAAGGGCTCGGGCCACTACATCGGTTCGGGCTCCTCGCTCGCCGCCGCGCACGTCGCGGGGGCGGCGGCGCTGGTACGGGCCCGGTACCCGGAGATGTCCGCGGCCGAGGCCGCACGGCAGCTGACGGTGTCCGCGTATCCGTCGGAAACGCCACGGGTGGACCCGTACGCGGCGGTGAGTTCGCTGCTCACCGACAAGCAGGGCGCCACCCCGAAGCCGGCCGCCGCGCAGGTCCCCCCGGCCGCCTCCCCCGAGCCGCGCCATCGCGCCCTGATCATCGCGGGCGCGGGCGGCGGCCTGCTGCTGCTGGTGGCCGCCGGTGCTGGCCTCGGCTGGTGTGGTCTC
>NZ_JBSFMM010000248.1:0-15986 GCF_053599555.1 Streptomyces sp. NPDC000941 | reverse complement strand
GTCACAATGAGGCAAAGGATCTGGTTCGAGTCCCGTTACTCACCCTGCATGACTGAGGGCCTGACCTGCGCAAGCGGGTCAGGCCCTCAGTCATATCGGCAACCGCGTCATCAGCTGCGTCATCCCTCCGGGTCCGGATGTCGTACGACCTGCTTCACCGCGGCCTCGATCTGCCCGCGCGGTGTGCCCGTCTCCTGGGCGTGCGCGGTCACCGCCGCCTGGATCTCGACGGCGGCCTCGTACCAGCGCTTCCATTGCGCCTCGCGCTCGTCGTCGTCGAGCCCGGTGAGCTTGGCGCGCTCGGCGTCCGCGGTCTGCTGGAGGGTGATGAGTCTGTCGGGGATATCCACGCGTTGGATCATAAGTCCGACGCTCAGGATCTCCAGTGGTGGTGGCGGGTCTTGCCGGACAGCCGCCACGACGTCCAGGTGAACTTGTCGCCGCCCACCCAGCGGACGACGTCCGGATCGTCGAGGTCGACGTCCTCCATGCCGATCAGTCGGGCGACCTCGATCACATCCAGGACCGAATGCGCCTTGCCGATCACTTCCCCGGCGACCTCGATCAGACGGAACGGCGGGTCGTTCGGCTGCACCCCGAGCACCACGATCGGCGGCAGGTGGACGCGCGGGCTCTCGCTCTCGGTCATATGTCCACGCTGCGGCCCCCGGCGCGGCTTTGCACCTCGAACCGTCCCGGCCGGCCGTCGCCGGTTCGGCCGCCCTCCGGTCGCCCGGCCCCGGGCGCCCGCTCAGGATGGCCGCGGGGGCACGGCGGCCGGGACGGGTGCGATGGGCGACGAGGCGATACGCGACGACGGACGTGACGGACGCAGCCTCGGGCGCAGGGGCTTCCTCGGGGCGGTGGGGGCCGCCGGGGCGGCGGTGGCCGGGTGCGAATCGTCGGGCGGTGGGGAGCACGGCAGGGCGGCCCGCCCCTCCAAGGCCCTCCAGCGGGCCGTGGACGCCGAGCGGGCCATGCCTGGCAGCGCCGACTGGCGGATCCACTCGGTCGGGCCTCAGGACGCCGTGGAGGGCTATACGGACAAGGTGAGCGTGGTGCCCGGCGAGGGGTTCGGGCTGTATGTGTCGACCACCGCGCCCGGCTTCCGCGTGTCGGCGTACCGGATGGGCTGGTACGGCGGGGCGCAGGCGCGGCTGATCTGGCGGTCGGGCCGGCTGCCCGGCCGCCGGCAGAACCCGCCTGTGCTGATCGACGCCACGCGTACGGTCCAGGCGGACTGGAAGCGCACCGTCCGGGTCCGCACCGAGGGCTGGCCGGAGGGCGCGTATCTGCTCCGGCTGGACGCGGACGACGGCCACCAGCGCTACATCCCCCTGATCGTCCGCTCCGAGAAGGCCGCGGGCCGCACCCTGCTGATGCACGCGGCGGCCACCTGGCAGGCGTACAACACCTGGGGCGGCTTCAGCCTCTACCAGGGCCAGGACGGGGCGTACGGGACGCGCTCGCTGGCCGTCGGCTTCGACCGGCCGTACGACGGCAACGGCGCGGTGAAGTTCCTGGTCTACGCGCGGGCGCTGGTGGCGCTCGCGGAACGGCTCGGCATACCGCTGGCCTACACCACGGGCGTGGACGTGCACCGCGATCCCGGTGTGCTGCACGACGCCGCCGCGGTGGTATCGCTGGGCCACGACGAGTACTGGACCCCGCAGCAGCGCCGGTACGTCACCCACGCCCGCGACACCGGGACCAATGTGGCGTTCCTCGGCGCCAACACCTGCTTCCGCCGGATCAGGCTGGAGCGCGGTCCGGGCGGCGCGGACCGCACGGTGGTCTGCTACAAGACCGCGTACCACGACGACCCGTATCTCGCGAGCCGCCGCGACCTGGTCACCACCGACTTCCGGCAGCCGCCCGCCGCCGACCCCGAGTCCTCGCTGACCGGTGTCTTCTACGAGGGCTACCCGACCGACGCCCCGTACGTCGTGCACGCCCCCGGCCACTGGGTCTTCGCCGGCACCGGGGTCCGGCGGGGCGAGTCCTTCGCCCATCTCGTCGGGGTGGAGTACGACCGGGTGACCCCGGGCGAGCCCACCCCGGAGCCGCTGGAGATCATCGCCCACTCCCCCCTGGTCTGCAACGGCCGGCACAGCCACGCCGACTCCGCGTACTACACCGTCCCGAGCGGGGCGGGCGTGTTCGCCACCGGGACGATGCGCTGGGTCGAAGGGCTCATGGCGGGAACCCACGAGACCGGGCGCAACCACGGCTTGGACGCGCGGACCGGCGCCTTCGTCCGGCGCACCACCGAGAATCTGCTGCGCGCCTTCGCGGCGGGCCCCTGCGCGGAGCACCGGCCGAAGCCCACGGACAACGTGGCCGCCGTGTATCCCGGGGTGTCGCGCGTGCGCGCATGAGGCGTGTTCATTCTCATCCCATCTCCTCGAAACCTCCCGGCCTCCTCCCCAACACCCGTATGGTGCGCGGGACTTGTCAACGGGAGGCTCCCATGCGGAGAACAGGTGACGACCTGGGGTGCGGTAGGGATCGGGAGAAGGAGCGGCGTCCGGTGCGGTCGATCGCAAGGCGCCGGAAGGTCCTCAGATGGGGCCTCCCCTGCTCGAGCGAAGCCGAGAGCTTGGGGAAGGAGCTACTAGGGCGTTTCGGCAACGCCGCGAGCGGCCGTGCCGGGCGTCGCGACGCCGATCCCTATCGCACCCCAGGTCGTAAGGCCCGGCACGGCGCGCTGCGCCGCCGGGCGCCATGGATCGGTACGGCGGTGGCCGCGGCACTCGGGGCCGGCGCGCTGCTGTTCACCAACGCCACATCGCAGGCATCGCAGGCCGCCGTGGCCGACAACCCCGGCGCGCTGAAACCTTTAACCACTTCGGCGGAGTTATCGAAGCTCACGCTCACCCAGCGCAAAGTGGCCGACACCACGATCGCCGAACTCGACCGGCGGCTGCCCAACGTGGGCGTGGACACCGTGCTGGGCAGCGCCAACCACACCATGCCCACCCCCACCTCGAGCCCGGCCTGCCGCGCCTCCGAGAAGGCCGCGCTGCCGGTGCAGCCGAAGGCCACCGCGGCGTACTGCTTCACCACCGGTGACGCGCTGACGCAAAGCTGGCTGCCGCAGTCGGTCACCTCCTCCGGGGACGCGGACGACGACGGCGCCTGGGGAGCGAACAAGGTCATCCTCTCCGGCTGGACGCACAACGACCACCTCTACGACGAGTACCCGGGCGCCGAGCCCGCCGCCGACCGGGGCCTGGCCCGGGTCGCCTTCATCGACGCGAACACACCCGGCGCCTTCAAGTACCGCTGGGTGCTGCTGACCGTGCCCACCGAGGGCGGCGCCAACTTCGCCAAGCTGGGCTCCCACCTGGGCGGCATGGTCTGGTACGGCGACAAGCTCATCGTGACCGCGTCCAACGGCGACGCCGCCCAGAACGCCCTGTACGTGTTCTCGATGAAACACATCCTCCGGGCGACGGTGAACTCCACCGCGATCGGCAAGGTGAGCGGCGGCTACTCGGCCCACGGCTACCAGTACCTGATGCCGGCCATCGGCTCGTACGGCCTGAGCGGAAAGTGCTCCTCGGCCAACGACGACGGCGTCCCCTGCTTCGCGTCCATCTCGCTGGACCGCTCCACCACGCCCCACCGCCTGGTCGCCAATGAGTGGTTCTCCTCGGGCGGGACCCAGCCCGCGCGGCTGTTCCGGTACGGCCTCGGCCCGACGGACGGCCCCATGCCGCTGGCCGTGAACGGCTCCGGGAAGGCCCTGGCCGCCGACGCGTACGAGACCAAGGCGGTGGGCGTCCAGGGCGCGCTGTCGTACCAGGACGGCGCGGGCGGCAAGCGCTGGTACGTGCCCAGCGCCCGGGGCGGGCCCGGGCAACACGGCATCATGTGGCGCCAGGACACCGCCAAGACGACCGCGACGACCTGCTCGGGCACCGACCTGGCCAGTGCCTGCTGGGCCAAGCACTCCGAGTCCATGTCGCTGTGGTGGAGCACCAAGACGGTGTGGTCGGTCACCGAGTGGGCCGCCGACGCCAAGGGGCGCTGGCAGGACCCGACGTCCAGCGGCTGGCAGGACCGGGTCGTCCCCGAACGGGTGCTGTTCGCCGTGCCCTTGTCCTCGCTCGGCTGACCACCACCGACGGGCCGCCGCCCACTGCGCCACGCAGGTGAAACGCCCCGCCGCGGCGAAGCCCGGTCGGGCGAGGGTCGTTAGCCGGATGCGGCCGCGGATGTCCCGTGGCGCGAGCGCGAGGAGAAACGCATGAACTTCGGCAGAACGGTGGCCCTGGTGGCAGCGGCGGCCGGCGCGGTGGTCTTCGGCGGAACCACCGCCGGGGCAACCGGTGGGGACAGCCCCCTCAAGCAGGCCAGCAAGTGCGGTTCCAACCAGGCCCTCAGCTTCGGCGGGCCCCCGCCGAGGCCGGACTGCGTCAACTTCGCGAAGGACATCAGGGATCTGGCGCAGCTGAACAACTGTGACTCCAGCGTCGGGTCGGCCGGGATCGGCGGCAGCGCGGTCTCCAGCAAGCTCGTCGTGGGCTCGCGGTGCGCCAACGTCGCGGTCCCCGCGAAGTCGTCGAAGTCCTAGGCGGCCTTCGAGTAGCCACCGGCGCGCCGAGCGGGGCTCCCCGTGGAGCCCCGCTCGGCGCGCCGGTCAGATGGCGGGCGCGCCGCGTGGACATACTGCGCGGATGGCCGAGAAACATGGCATTCCACATCTGATCCATCAGACCTGGAAGAACAAGGATGTTCCGCATGAGTGGCGGGACTGGTCCGAGTCCTGGCGCCGACACCATCCCGACTGGGAGTACCGGCTGTGGACGGACGCGGACAACCGCGCGTTCCTCGAAGAACACTACGCGTGGTTTCTGCCCGTCTACGACGGCTACCGGGAGCCGATCAAACGGGCCGACGCGATCCGCTACTTCCTCCTCGACCACTTCGGCGGGCTCTACGTCGACATGGACTTCGAGTGTCTGCGCCCGATGACCGAACTCTTCGCCAGGAAGGAGCTCGTCCTCGGTCTCGAACCGGAGGCCCACGTCCAACTGCCGGTGAGCCGCCGCAGCGGTATGCGGCGCATCGTCTGCAACGCGTTCATGGCCTCGCGGCCCGGCCATCCGTTCTGGTCGCATGTGCACCGGCAGTTGGTGGGCGCCCACACCAGGCCCGGCCCGCTGGACGCGACGGGCCCGTTCTTCCTCACGCACGCGGTCGACAGCGCCCCCGAGGGCTGCTCCCCCACGCTCCTGGCGGCCGACACCCTGTATCCCAAGCTGAGCCCGGCCGCCGCGGAGCTGTTCGGGCCGCGGGAGGCCGACCGGGACCGGGCGCATGCCGTGCACCACTGGTCGGGCAGTTGGAACCGGGAGGGCTCCGGGGCTACCGGAACCTCGACCGGCCGTAAGGTCAGCTTCTGGACGAGCCAGGATCTGCAGCCCTGCGCCCACGGCACGGTCGACCTCGACGCACAGCGCCGGCGGTGGGCGGCCGGATCGCCCGCGCCGACGGTGTCCTGTCTGATGGTCACCAAAGCCACCGAGGACCGGCTGCCGCTGGCCAGGCGGGCGATCCGGTGCTTCCTCGCGCAGACCTACACCCGCGCCGAGCTGGTCGTGGTGGACGACGGTACGGACACCGCCCTCGAGGACCACGTACGCGACCTGGCCGACGAGCGGATCCGGCTGCACCGGCTGCCGCCGGAGGGGCGGACGCTGGGCGAGCTGCGCAATATCGCGGTGGACCTGGCCGGCGGGTCGTACGTATGCCAGTGGGACGACGACGACCTGTACGACCCGGAACGGCTCGAAGTGCAGCTGGCGGCGGTCCTCGCGCTGGGCGCCACGGCGTGTTTTCTGGCCCGGGAGCGGCTGTGGTGGCCTGCGCGCCGCAAGCTGGCGATCTCCGGGGTACGGGTGTGGGAGGGCTCCATGCTCTGTGCGAAGGAGGCGCTTCCCCGCTATCCGGAGCAGCGGCGCGGCGAGGACTCCCCGGTCGCGGAGGCCGTGGTGCGCGGCGGACGGACGGTGTCCCTGGACGCGCCCGAGCTGTACACCTATGTGTTCCACGGGGCCAACACCTTCGACGAGCCGCATTTCACCAGCCTCTTCGATGCCGCGACCCAGCTGTGGCCCGCGGGCGGCGCCTACGCGGACCAGGTGTACGCGATGGCGGCGCGGCTGCCTCTCGACCCGGCGGACGTCCTGGAGGCGGAAACCGCCCCGGAAAACACTGCCGCCAACACCACGGAAGACACCGCTCAAGCCACCGCCGACAACACAGCCGACAGCACCGCCGACCCGTCGGCGCGCGTCCCGCACGCGCGACGGACCGCCCCCGCGGACGTACGCGCGGACGTGGCGGACACGGAGGACGCGGCGGAGCACCCCCCGCTGCTCGTCCTCACCCCCGTCAAGGACGCCGCCGCCTTCCTCCCCCGCCACCTCGACAACCTGCGCGCCCTCGACTACCCGCGCCAGGCGCTGTCTCTGGGCCTGTTGGAGGGCGACAGCAGTGACGGCACCTGGCAGGCCCTCCAGGACGCCCTGCCCGCCCTGGAGGCGGACTTCCGGCGAGTCACCCTCGTACGGCGCCACTTCGGCCTCCGGCTCACCGGGCCGCGCTGGGCGCGGGGCGTCCAGCGGCAGCGGCGGTCTGCGCTGGCCATGGCCCGTAACCACCTCCTGTCGTGCGCCCTCGCCGACGAGCGGTGGGTGCTGTGGCTCGACGTCGATGTGACGGAGTGTCCGGCCGATCTCGTCCAGCGGCTGCTCGCCGCGCGTCAGGAGATCGTCGTCCCGCACTGCGTCACCGAGCCCGGCGGGCCCAGCTTCGATCTGAACACCTTCGTCCTGCACCCGGACGCCGACGCCCTGGACTGGGACCGCTGGCTCCGGGACGGAATCCTCCAGCCGCCCAGGGGGTTCGGCCGGAGCTATCTCGACGAGCTGCGCGGCCACGAGATGGTCCGCGTCGACGGGGTCGGCGGTACGGCCCTGCTGGTCCACGCCGATCTGCACCGCGACGGGCTGGTGTTCCCGGCCGTCCCCCACCGGCGGCTCATCGAGACCGAGGGGCTGGCCGCGCTGGCCCAGGACATGGGCGTCGGGTGCTGGGCGCTGCCCGGGGTGGAGGTGGTGCACCCCGCCCATTGGGGTGGTGACCCGCTGAGCCAGGCAGGTGAAGCGGCCGCCGGTGGCGAATCCCCTGACATCGGGCGTCGTTAGCCCGATGTCCGCGGACCTCTGCGGCAAGAAATCAGGAGAATCACATGAACATCGGCAAGACGGCCGCGCTGGTGACAGCGGCGGCCGGGGCGGTGGTCTTCGGTGGGTCGGCCGCCGGGGCGATTCCGGGGGGCAACCCCAACCAGCAGATCAACGACTGCGACTCCACGGGCGGGGTAAGCATCTCCGGGACGGCGGGTAGGTCCAACTGCCTCAACTTCGCGGAGATCTTCGGCGACCCGCACGGCGTGGTGCAGCAGAACCACTGCGACTCCAGCACTGGCACCTCGGCCAACATGACCATCGTCGCCCCTCCCGGCGGCTTCGAGGCGGGCTCGCAGTGCGCCAACATCGCCGTCTCCGCTGCACCGCAATCCAAGGCGGCCCACCGCGGCATGCGCGGACAGGGCGGCTACGGCAACGGGCCCCGATGACCTCGGCACCGTCCGGCCCGGAACGCGGCCCCCTGGAGGCTGGAGCCCTCCCGGGGGCCGCGGCCGACCCGCCCAGCGAGCACGGCCCGGACGACGGGCACGGCTCGCCTCCCGTGGTCTCGGTGGTCATCCCCTGCCACGACTACGGCCACTACCTTCCGCAGGCGGTGCACAGCGTGCTGGCCCAGACCTACCCGGACTGGGAACTCGTCGTGGTCGACGACGGCAGCACCGACGACACCCCGGCGGTGGCCCGGTCGCTGATCGCCGACCACCCAGGCCACCGCATCCGGCTGCTGCGCCAGGCCAACGCGGGGGTCTCGGCCGCCCGTAACGCCGGTATCGCGGCCACCGCCGGCCGCTACGTCCTGCCGCTGGACGCCGACGACGTGATCGCCCCCACCATGCTGGAGCGGACGGTGGCGGTGCTGGACCAAAGGCCGGAGATCGCCATCGTCTCCACCGATGTCTCCGTCTTCACCGACGACGGCCTGCCCGCGCAGGCGCTGGAGCTGCCGGCGTACGACAAGGACCTGCTGCTGCGGCGGCTGATCATGTTCTACTGCTCGCTCTACCGCCGCGAGGTGTGGCGGACGGTGGGCGGCTACGCCGAGGACATGCGTACCGGGGAGGACTGGGACTTCTGGATCGCCTGCGCCGAGCGCGGCTTCACGGCCCATCATCTCCACGAGGCGCTGTTCGGGGCGCGCAACAAGGACGACGGGCTGCATGTGGAGGCGGCCGAGAACGACCTGGCGGTCCGCGCCAGGATCGTGGCGGGCCACCCGGGCATGTTCAAGCCGGTCACCCGGGCCTGGGCGCGGGCCGTACTCGCCCAGGACGAGCGGGGGTGCCTGGCCGACGACCGGGTGCCCGACGACATCCTCACCCGGGCCGCCGACATGGATCAGTTTCTGCGGGTGGTCATGCGGCTCCAGCGCACCGCGCGGCTGCAGCACCGTCATATCCAGCGGCTGGAGCGGGCCCTGGCCGAACGGGAGATCCCGCTGCCCGTCTGAGCGCCGGCGAGGGCGGGGCTCCGGAGGGGAGCCCCGCCCGTTGTGCGTGTGGGGGGTGCTGATGGCGCTACTCGAAGAGATCCGCGTACGACCCCATCGCCAGCGCGATATCCGCCTGGGCCCAGAACCGGTGGTACGTGAAGCTCGGGACCGCCCCGCCCTTCAGATACGCCTCGACCTTGGACCAAGCCGGGTCGTTCTTGTAGAAGGACCGGATCGACATGAAGGTGGAGCTGGAGTCGACCTTGTCACCGTTCGGCATGGTGCCGGTCCAGCCGCTGGGCACATAGACCGGGTCGTCGAAGCGGTTGTAGTCGGCCCGGGTCTCGGGGACCGCGATGCCCAGGGAGTCCTGGTAGTTGTTCCACATGCCGTCAAGCAGCGCCTTCGCGGTGTCCCTGGCCTGGGTGTCGCCCGCCTTGGCGGCGTAGTAGGACAGGGTCTTGGCGTACGCGGCCGTCACGCCGACGTCGTTGGTGTAGTCGGCGACGGTGACGTGCAGGCTCGCGTTGGCGCCGGGGCTGGAGGCGTTCCAGGTGTCCGGCTGGCCGGACCACTGGAGGGTGGAGGGGATCCGGTAGGTGCCGTCCGGGTTGATCGTGGTCTTGGACAGCGCCCACTTGACCCACTTGTCCAGGACCGTCTTGGCGGAGGCGTCACCGGTGCGGTTGTAGTACTCCGCGACGCGCTCCATGGACCAGGCCTGGAAGCCGAACCACTGGTTGGACGGCGGGTCGTGGTAGACCGGCTTCTCGTCGTAGTACATGCCATAGAAGGTGGACGCCCCCGACGGCGGTG
The DNA here is from genome assembly GCF_053599555.1 of Streptomyces sp. NPDC000941. Taxonomy (NCBI): domain Bacteria; kingdom Bacillati; phylum Actinomycetota; class Actinomycetes; order Kitasatosporales; family Streptomycetaceae; genus Streptomyces; species Streptomyces sp. NPDC000941. The sequence goes on along the minus strand of NZ_JBSFMM010000248.1, from coordinate 6,518 downwards.
TGGCGTAGCGGCCCTGCCAGCTGTTGGTGGCGCCGCCCGCGATGGCGCCCTCGCTGGACTGCAGCCAGCGGTAGAACTCCAGCTGCCGCTTGAGGCTGGTCGACCAGTCGGCCGCGCCGGTGGCCGACTTCGGCTTCAGATCGGCGTAGTTGGCCAGCGCCCAGGCCGCCATGGGGTTCTGGTAGCCGCCGTGGGCGTGGCTGGAGCCGATGCGCCAGGCCCAGCCCGCTGAGGTGTCGGTGGCGCCGCCCCAGGCGTAGTACCAGGACAGCAGGTAGTGGGAGCTGTTCTTGCCGCTGCCCGCCGCGCAGCCGGTCTCACCGACGCAGTTGCCGATCTTCTTGAAGTACTTGTCGTACATCGCGTAGCGCAGGTAGTCGCCCATCTTGGCGGCCTTGGCCACATTGCCCGACACCTGGCTGCCCTTGCCCTGCGCCTTGGCCCACTCGGCGGCCCAGTAGGCGGCCTGGACCACGCGGGCGTCGGCGTCCGGCGCGTTGGTGAACTTCCACTGCTTGGCGTACGAGGCGTCTCCGGTGAACAGGTCCAGATAGCCGTTCTTGCCGCCGTACTTGAAGCCGTCGCAGGTGGGCTGGGTCACGGTCTCCCAGACCGACTCCTGGGGCCCGCGCTGGAAGGTGTTGACATAGCTCGGTCCGGTGTCGCTCGGCCCCGCCTCGCATTTGCCGGGGGAGTTGCCGTAGCCGTAGACGTTGTCGACGTCCTGGATCCAGTGCATGCCATAGATGTCATCGGTGCCGTACGCGCTCTTCAGCTCGGCGGCGATGGGGTCGTTGCCGACCGGGACATTGCCGTTGAGCTGCGCGGGGTACTGGGAGGGCAGATCCCACTCGGGCGCGTAGGTGGCCGGTTTGGAGGCGTTGTAGAAGCTGTTGGTCGGCTGGTCGGCGTGGGTGGGGATCATGTACTTCTCCATGGTGTCCCACGCGCTGTTGAACTTGGACCAGTCGCCGGTGACCTTGCCGTACATCGCCTGCAGCCAGATCAGATAGCTGTACGCCTCGGAGGTCGTCTCATGGCCGTGGTCGGGGGCCTCGACGATCAGGGTCTCCACCGAGTGGTACGGGATGCCCTCGGGCGAGAAGTAGCCGGCCCCCGGAGCGGTGATCTTGTTGTAGAGATCCAGGAAGCGGGCGTCGTACGCCTTGGAGGCGGCCAGCTGGGTGACGGTGACCTCGGCCTTGGTGTGGCCGGTGGCGGTGGCGGTGAAGGTCGCCGTGCCGGTGCCGCTGTTCGCGGCGGAGACGGTCACCTGCTGGGCGGTGTCCCAGTTGGCTGGCGTGAAGGTGAGGGTGGCGCCCGAGGAGACGGTCAGGCCGGTGACGCCCGAGGTGCGGGCGACGGAGACCGTGACGTTGGCGGCCGGCTTGGTGGACAGCTTCAGCCCAAACGTACCGGTCTTGCCCTGCTGCACCCCGAGCTGGGCGGGGCCGGCGACGAGCGCGGGCCCGGCCGCCACGCGGATGCCGACGGGGGTGGACTCGGCGGACGCGCCCTGGCTGTCATAGGCCTTGGCGTAGAGCGAGTAGTCGCCCGCGGGCACATCGGCGTAGTCGAAGGTGAACGGGGAGGCGGTGTCGGTGCCGAGGAGCTTGGTGTCGCTGTAGAACTCCACCTTGGTGACGGTCGCGCCGTCGGCGGCCGCGGCGGTGGCGGCCAGCGGGACGGTGCCGCCGGAGCTGAAGGTCGCGCCGGGGGCCGGGCTGGTCAGCACGGCGATGGGCGGCTGGTGGGCGCCCGTGCAGCTGATGCCGTTGACGGCGAAGGTGGTGGGCGCGGTGTTGGTGCCGCTGTAGCTGAACTGGGCGCCGGTCGTCACATTGCCGCCCGCCGCGATCTTCGCGTTGTGGGTGGCGTTCTTGACGGTGACGGTCTTGCCGGACTGGGTCCAGGTGCCGTTCCAGCCGTTGGCCAGCTTCTGGTCGCCCGCGTAGTCGTACGACAGGGTCCAGCCGTCGATGGCGTCCGCGCCGGGGTTGGAGATGGTGAGCTCGGCGGTGAAGCCCGAACCCCAGTCGTTCGTCTTGTAGTCGACACCGCACTGGACGGCGGCGGCATGCGCGGGGGCCGCGCCGCCGGCGGCGGTCATGGCCACCGGGAGCGAGAGGGCGGCGGCCAGGGCGGTCACCAGTTGTCTCGTCCTCGGCCGCCGCGTCCCCGGAAGTCGCGTCTTCGGCCGTCTCATCGCCAGTCGGCGGATGAATGGTCGTGCCCCGGATAACGGCGAGCCTCGCTGTAGGCGCATCGGGGAAGTCCTCCTCGCGGGTCCGTGCGGGTGGGGGGCAGTGCGAACCAGTGGGAGCGCTCCCAAGGTTCGGGCGGACCTGATGAGGTGTCAAGACTTTGAACAAGATGCACCTCTCGAACGTGTTCGACTGATAAATCTGTGAACGCCTCTGTTGACATGTGCGACACAGGCGTTACGGTCACTTCAACCAGTGGGAGCGGTTCCAGCAGTCAGCGCCACCTTCGGGTCACACCGGGAGGCGCCTGGACTTCGAGGAGTCGCTCCATGCGAGCACCACCGCGCCTTTATGCCTTGGCGGCTACCGCGGCACTGACCCTCGCCGCCGCTCTGCTCCCCGTCGCTCATGCGTCGGGTGCGGTCGCCGCAGCACCGCCGAAGCTGCACGCCTCGGGCAACAAGCTGGTCGACGAGAACGGAGCCACCCGCAGACTGCTCGGCGTCAACCGCTCCGGCGGCGAGTTCATGTGCGTCCAGGGACGCGGCATCTTCGACGGCCCGGTCGACGACGCGTCCATCAAGGCCATCGCGGACTGGAAGGTGAACGCCGTCCGCGTCCCGCTCAACGAGGAGTGCTGGCTCGGTCTGTCGCATATCAACGCGGCCTACCGGGGCGCCAACTACATCAATGCGGTCAAGGACTTCGTGGCCCGGCTCGAAGCCCATGGCATCACCCCGATCGTCGAGCTGCACTGGACCCACGGCAAGTACACGGGCGGCGACAACCACTGCCCCGACACCGAGTACGCCACCTGCCAGAAGCCGATGCCGAACGCGCAGTACACCCCGGCCTTCTGGAGCTCGGTCGCCCAGACCTTCAAGGGCGACCAGGCCGTGGTGTTCGACCTGTTCAACGAGCCGTTCCCGGACCGCGCCACCACCGACCTGACGGCGGCGTGGGCCTGCTGGCGCGACGGCGGGAAATGCCCCGGCATCGACTTCGAGGTGGCCGGGATGCAGGACCTGCTGGACGCGGTACGAGGCGCCGGCGCCAAGAACCTCGTCCTGATCCCGGGAGTCGCCTACTCCAACGACATGCGCCAATGGCTGACACACAAGCCGAGCGACCCGGCGGGCAATCTCGCGGCCGCCTGGCACACCTACAACTTCAACACCTGCTCCAACGAGAGCTGCTGGAACGAGCAACTGGCCCCCGTCATCGGCCAGGTGCCCTTCGTGGCAGGTGAGATCGGCGAGAACACCTGCTCACACGGCTATATCGACCGGGTCATGGCCTGGCTCGACGCCAAGGGCGCCTCGTATCTGGGCTGGACCTGGAACACCTGGGACTGCTCCTCCGGCCCCTCCTTGATCAGCGATTTCAACGGCACGCCGACCGGCTTCGGCGTGGGCCTCCGTGATCACCTGAAGGGATTGTCATGAGCCGCACAACCTCACCCCCCACCCGCCACCGCAGGGCCGCCGCACTGGCCGGCTCCGCGCTGCTGGCCGCCACCGCGCTGACCGTCTCCTCCCTGAGCGGCACCGCCGCCGCCCAGGCCGAGGGCACCAGAGCGGCCGCCGCCAAGGTGGACAACCCGTACGCGGGCGCCAAGGTCTATGTGAACCCCGACTGGTCCGCGAAGGCCGCCGCCGAGTCCGGCGGCAGCAAGATCTCCAACCAGCCGACCGGCGTCTGGATGGACCGCATCGCCGCCATCAACGGCACCACCGGCGCCCGCGGTCTGCGCTCCCACCTGGACACGGCGCTGACTCAGTCGGGCGGCAGCCCCATGGTCGTCCAGCTGGTCATCTACGACCTGCCCGGCCGCGACTGCGCCGCGCTGGCGTCCAACGGCGAGCTCGGCCCGAACGACATCGACAAGTACAAGACCCAGTTCATCGACCCGATCGCGTCGATCCTCTCGGAGTCGAAGTACGCCAACTCCAATCTGCGGATCGTCACCACGATCGAGATCGACTCGCTGCCCAACCTGGTCACCAACACCAACGGGCGCCCCACCGCGACCCCGCAGTGCGACACCATGAAGAACAACGGCAACTACGTGAAGGGCGTCGGCTACGCCCTGAACAAGCTGGGCGCCGTCGGCAACGTCTACAACTACATAGACGCCGGCCACCACGGCTGGATCGGCTGGGACGACAACTTCAACGCCACCGCCCAGGTCCTCAAGCAGGCCGCGACCGCCGAGGGCAGCACGGTCGACAAGGTGGCCGGGATCATCGTCAACACGGCCAACTACAGCGTGCTGAAAGAGAACAACTACACCATCAACGACAGCGTCAACGGCAAGTCCGTGCGCGAGTCGAAGTGGGTGGACTGGAACCGCTACGTCGACGAGCAGTCCTTCGCCCAGGCCTTCCGCCAGGAGCTGGTGAACGTCGGACTCCCGTCCAACATCGGCGCCCTGATCGACACCTCCCGCAACGGCTGGGGCGGCTCGGCCCGTCCGTCCGGCCCCGGCGCGAAGACGGACGTGGACACCTACGTCAACGGCGGGCGCTACGACCGCCGGATCCACATCGGCAACTGGTGCAACCAGTCCGGCGCCGGCCTCGGCGAGCGGCCCAAGGCGGCACCCGCGGCCGGGATCGACGCGTACGTATGGATGAAGCCCCCGGGCGAGTCCGACGGCTCCAGCTCCTCGATCCCGAACGACGAGGGCAAGGGCTTCGACCAGATGTGCGACCCGTCGTACACGGGCAACCCGCGCAACGGCAACAACAAGTCCGGCGCGCTGCCGAACTCGCCCCTGTCGGGCCACTGGTTCTCGGCCCAGTTCCAGGAGCTGCTGAAGAACGCGTACCCCGCGCTCTGACCCGTAAGGCCAGCACCCACTAGAACCGCACCAGGCACCCGAACCCGACGGGGCCGGCGGAGCGCGAATGCGCGTCCACCGGCCCCGTCGGCATGCACTTTGCCAACAATCCGTCGGAAACGCACGCTTCCCGCACAAGTAGGATCGAGCGTCAACGGTCGTGCCCACGCGAGGAGTTGAGCCGAATGAGCGACGTGGTACGAATCGGCTCCAGGGCAAGCAAGCTGGCCAGAACGCAGGTCACATAGTGGCTGACGCCCATCGCCGAGCAGTTTCCCGACGTCCGCTTCAAGCGGGAGGTCGTCCTCGAAGGCGGCGATCAGGACCGCGTCACGGCCACCCTCGCCGAAGTGGCGAAGACCACCGGCGGGTCCGCGTTCTCCACCAATCAGGAACAGGCTCTGCTCACCGGCAGAGTCGATGTGATCGTGCAGTCTCTCAAGGACCTACCCACAACGGTCTGCGAGGGCACGACCCTGCTGGCACCCCCGGGCCCCCGCGAGGACGTTCGGGACGTGCTGTGCGGAGCCACCCTCGACACCCTCCCCCAGGGCGCCCGGGTAGGGACGGGAGCCCCACGCCGCATCGCCCAACTCCTCGCGCTCCGCCCGGACCTGGAACTCGTCCCCATTCGCGGCAACGTACCCGGACGGTTGGCCCACACCACCAAGGGCGGCCTCCACGCGGTCGTTCTGGCCGCGGCGGGGTTGAACCGGCTCGGCCTGATGCCCGAGGTCCACCAGATTCTGGACCCGGCCGTCTGCCCCCCGTCCCCCGGACAGGGCGCGCTGGGCATCCAGGTCCGCACCACCTCCCCGGCCGCCCGGCTCCTGGCCGGAACCGGAGACCCGCAGGTCGATGCATGCGTCCGCGCCGAACGCGCCTTGCTGGCCGAACTTCACGGAGGCTGCTCCGTGCCCGTCGGGGCATGGGGCAGGATCGGCCCCGACGGCCTGCTGCAGCTGAACGCCGCCGTGACCTCGCTTGACGGAACCACGCAGGTCACGGCGGCCGACAGTGGACCGGTGGATGACCCCGAGAAGCTCGGCTACTGCATCGCCGCCGATCTCCTCGCCCAGGGCGCGGCGGACATCCTGGCCAAGATCAGAAAGCCCTGAACTCACGGGGTGCGAGTGCGCTCCGCTGCGCGTTGGCTGCGCCTATGCAGCGTCTCGCGGCATTCGGCTCGGGCGGGTGCGGGTTTCGTCTCGGACCCTCCGGGTCCAAAGCGGCAGCAGCGGGAGGGAAGGGGGCGGCCGACCCTGCGCCCCGGTCCCTCGGCCCGGCAGGCGGCTGAGCTCAAAGAGGCTCCGCTGCGCTCCGCCGCAGCTGCTGCCGCGCGGTGGCCAAGCCGGTCAGTCCAGCGGTGCGCTGGATCGGGGCTCGGGAGCGCGACGGATGGGCGAGCACCGGCAGCCAGGACCGCCTCTCCACCCACCTGCTCTCAGAAAACCACTTGATGCGGTACTTGA
>NZ_JBSFMM010000247.1:0-16056 GCF_053599555.1 Streptomyces sp. NPDC000941 | reverse complement strand
GACACGCCGTCGCGTCGGCGTGTCGCTGTCCCAAACTCACCGCAAATGCCGACGGCTACTCCGGCGCGCGCAGCCGCATCACCGTGGTCGCCGCGTGGCGGGCGGTGCGGTCCCGCCGTACCTCGACCATCAGCTCCGGCGCCACCGGCCGGTACGTGATCTCGGTGCCGACCATGTCCATGGCGGTGGGCGCGGGCTCGGTCCCGGGAGGCTCCGCGGGGGCGGGCAGGCCGCGCAGCGCGGCCGTGATCTGGGCGCGTACGGCCGGGGAGAGCGGGGTGGAGACCACGGGGTCGTCGGCGCCCGGCAGCACCAGCGCCAGCGAGCGCGGGTGGTAGCGGGGGCCGACGACGCCGACCACCACGGCCTCCCGTGTCTCGGAGTGGCGCAGCTTCCACCAGTGGCGGCCCGCGCGGTAGGGCTGGCCCAGGCTCTTGATCACCAGGCCCTCGATGCCGCTGGCCGGAAGGGTGTCGTACCAGGTGGCGGCGAGCTCGGGGTCGGTGGTCATGGGGACGGGCTGCAGCGGCGGCCCGTACGGCTCCAGCAGCGCGACGAGCCTGGCCCGGCGCCGCTCGTACGCCAGGGGGCGCAGATCCTCGCCACCGGCGGCCAGCAGGTCGAAGGCGGCGTAGGAGGCGGGGAGTTCGCGGGCGAGCCGGGCTGCGCGGGCGCGGGTGGCGGCCGCGCGCTTCTGGACGGCGGCGAAGTCCGTACGGCCGCCGGTCCACACCACGACCTCGCCGTCCAGGACGGTGCCGGCCGGGAGCCGTTCCGCGGCGGCCCGCAGATCGGGGAACGCCGTGGTGACGATGCGGCCGGAGCGGGCCTGCAGCAGGACGTCGTCCTCCGTACGGAAGATCAGTACGCGGTGGCCGTCGAACTTCGGCTCGTAGGCCAGCCGCTTCCCCGCCGGGTCGGGAAAGGCGTGGACGGGGCGGGCCAGCGCGACCTCCACGGGCGGCAGCAGCGGCATTCGAGGGGGCGGGCCCAAACCGGGGATCATCACGCGGCTCCGGCGAGCGCTGACGCGGCTGCGGCTTTCACGGTCCGTCCCCCGCGGGCAGCGGGCGGGCCAGCTCCGGGTCCAGGAGGGGTTCCAGCAGATCCCCGTGGCGGTCAAGACGGGGCGTGATGTCGTCGATCCGGAAGACCAGCTGCGTGGGGTCCTCGCAGCCCTCGACCTCGCCCCAGGTGACCGGCGTGGAGACGGTGGGCTCGCGGCGCGCGCGGGCGGTGTACGGGGCGGCGGTGGTCTTCGCGGCGGCGTTCTGGCTGAAGTCGACGAACACCTTCCCGGGCCGCTGCGAGCGGGTCATCTTGGAGGTCACCAGGCCGGGCACGGCGGCCGTGGCCTCCAGGGCGAGCTTTCTGGCGTAGCCCGTGGTCTCCGGGGAGGGGGTCGGCTCCACCGGAATCAGCAGATGCAGCCCCTTGGAGCCGCTGGTCTTGGCGTACGCGGACAGGCCGTCGGCGTGCAGCCGCTCGCGCAGCCATTCGGCGACGGCGCAGCAGTGCACGATCGTGGCGGGCGGGCCCGGGTCGAGGTCGAAGACGAGGCGGTCGGCGAGGCCGGCGGCGCGATCGGCGCGCCACATGGGGGCGTGGAATTCGACAACCAGGTTTCCGGCCCACATCAGCGAGGCGAGGTCCTGGACGAGGATCTGCCGGGAGGTCTCCCCCTCGTGGCGGGGCACCTCGGCCGTCGCCACCCAGTCGGGTGTGCCCGGGGGCGGGTTCTTGGTGAAGAACGTCTGGCCGTCGGGGCCGTCCGGGAAGCGGAGGAACGCCAGCGGCCGGCCGCGCAGATGGCGCAGAAGCGGGCCGGCGACGGCCGCCAGGTAGTGCAGCAGCTCTCCCTTGGTGGTGCCCGTGGCCGGATAGAGCACCTTCTCGAGGTTACTGAGCGCGATGCGCCGCCCCTCCACCTCCGCGATCGGGGACATACGATAAGAATCTCACGAAAGGGATCAAAAGCATGCGGTCCATCTGGAATGGGATCATTTCCTTCGGCCTGGTCAGCATCCCGATCAAGATGTATCCGGCGACCGAGGACCACGCCGTCTCCTTCCGGCAGGTCCACACCAAGGACGGCGGCCGGATCCGCTACCGCAAGGTCTGCGAGCTCGAGGACAAGCAGATCGACGCGGACGAGATCGGCAAGGCATACGAGGACGCCGACGGCACGCTGATCCCGATCACCGACGAGGACCTGGCCCACCTGCCGCTGCCCACGACCCGCGCCCTGGAGATCCAGGCGTTCGTCTCGGCGGCGGACATCGACCCCCTCCAGATGGGCGACGCCTACTACCTCGGCGCGAACGGCCCCGCAGCCGCCAAGCCGTACGCCCTGCTGCGCGAAGCGCTCAAGCGCAGCGAGAAGGTCGCCATCACCAAATACGCCCACCGCGGCCGGGAGCGCTTGGGCATGCTGCGCGTGGTGGGCGACGCCATCGCGATGCACCGGCTGCTGTGGCCCGACGAGGTGCGCAACCCGGTCGGCGTGGCGCCCAAGGAGAAGGTGACGGTACGGGAGGCGGAGCTCGACCTCGCCGACACCTTGATGAACACGCTCGGCGAGGTGGATCTGACCCAGTTGCACGACGAGTACCAGGAGGCGCTGGACGCCCTCGTGGCGGCCAAGATGGCCGGCGCCACACCCACCGCCGAGCCCGGTGAGGCCCCGGCCGGGGCCCAGGTCGTCGACCTGATGGCGGCGCTGCGGGACAGCGTGCGCAGCGCCCGCGCGGCCCGGGGTGAGGAGGCCGGGGAAGCCGCAGAAGAGGAAGCGGAAGAGGCGGAGGCCACGGTCCACCCGCTGCCGACACGCAAGAAGGCCGCGGCGACGAAGAAGGGCACCGAAAAGTCCGGCGCCAAGACAGGCGCAGCGAAGACAGGCGCCGCGAAGACCACGGCGAAGAAGGCCGCGGCCAAGAAGGCCCCGGCCCCCGCCAAGAAACAGGCCACCGGCAAACGGGCGGGCGGCCGGACGGCCTCCTGACAGCAGCGGCCGACCGCTCCCGATCCGCGGCCCCACCCCCGGCCCCGGCCAAGCGTCAGCTGAACGCGGCCACGTGGTCGCTCGCCCACTGCGCAAACGTACGCCCGGGCCGCCCCGTGATCCGCTCCACCTCCGGGGAGATCTCGGCCGGGCGGTCGACGGCCCCCGCGAACATCCGCAGCAGCGAGTCCGCGATGTCCGCCGGTACGCCGCCGCCGGTCATCGCCTCCCGGGCCGCCTCCGGCGGGATCTCCTCATACCGCAGCGGCCGCCCCAGGGCCTCGCCGATGACGGTCACCTGCTCCGCGAAGGTCAGCGACTGCGGCCCCGACAGCACCGGCGCCTGGCCGGCGTAGTCCTCGCTGAGCAGGGCGCGGGCGGCGACGGCCGCGATGTCGGCCTCGTGGATGGGCGCCGTGTGGGCCTGGGCGTACGCGCCGTGGACCACATCGCCCTTGCCGATCTGCGCCGCCCACTGCAGCGCGTTCGAGGCGAAGGCGCCCGGCCGGACATGCGTCCAGGCCAGCCCCGAGGCCTCGATCTCGGCCTCCAACTCATGGTGGTGGTTGCCGATGGGATTGCCCGGGCCGGCGTGCAGCACGGCCGAGGAGGAGAGCGTGACGATACGCCGCACCCCCGCCTGCTCGGCCTTGCGCAGCAGCTCGCCGGCGCCCTGCCCCCACACCACCGCCGGGTTGAGGAAGACCGCGTCCGCGCCGTCCAGCGGAAGGTCCGCGGTACGCGCCACCTGGACCCCCTCGGGCAGCCGCGCCGACTCGGGGTCGCGGGTCAGCGCGCGGACCTCCGCACCCGCCGCGACCAGCTCGTCCACCACCTGCCTGCCGACGTTTCCGGTGGCTCCGGTCACCACGATCATGACGTTTTCCCCTTGGCTCTGCGGTCTCGTTGGGCTTGACGCCTCCTACGATTCATCCAACTGGGTGAACTTGTCAAACAGATAGATGGCGCCCGCCCGACGGCTGCGGATAGCCTGATCGGGTGAAGGAGAAAGCGCCGCAGGCACCGCCGAGGAAGACCCGCCGCGCCCCCGCGCCGGCGGAGCGCAAGCTCGATCCCGAGCGCTCCCGGCGGCTGCTGCTGGACGCCGCGATGGACGAGTTCGCCGAGAAGGGGTTCGCGGGCGCCCGCGTCCAGGACATCGCGGACCGCGCCGGCCTCAACAAGCAGCTGATCAGCTACTACTTCGGCGGCAAGGAAGGGCTCTACCGCGAGCTGCACGACCAGTGGCTGCGGCGCGAGGAGACCATCGTCGACCCGGCCCTCCCCCTCGACGAGCTCGTCGTGCGCTACCTCGACGAGACCTTCGCCGACCCCCGGCCCACCCGCCTCAACCTCTGGAACGGCCTCACCGGCGGTGCGCTGGAGCAGGACCCCGAAGACCTCTCCGGACTGCGCCGCCGCCAGGCGGCCGGCGAGCTGGCCGACGACCTCGACCCGGCCGCCGCGCTGCTGCTGTTCATCAGCATGGTCTCGGCGCCCGTCGCGCTGCCGCACCTCGTACGGCAGCTCTTCGGCCTCGACCCGGACTCACCGGAGTTCCGCGAGCACTACACCGAGCAGCTGCGCCGGATCGTCCGCCACCTCGCGTAGGCCGCACCGGCTCCCCGTACGGCCGTAATTCGGTTGACCGCGCCGTACGCGCTGCACAGGATTGCCGCGTCCACTCGACGCCCAGTCAGGAGCATGCGATGCGCCGATTCCTCGGAACCACCCAGCGCCCCCACCGGACGACGGTTTTCGAGGACTTCCACACGCATGCCCATTTCGCGCACCCTGAACATCGGCATCCTGGCGCACGTCGACGCCGGTAAGACCAGTCTCACCGAGCGCCTGCTCTTCGACCACGGCGCCATCGACCGCCTCGGCAGCGTCGACAGCGGCACCACCCAGACCGACACGGGCGACATCGAGCGCGAGCGCGGCATCACCGTGCGCTCGGCGGTCGCCTCCTTCACCGTGGGGCCGGCTCAGATCAACCTGATCGACACGCCCGGCCACTCGGACTTCATCGCCGAGGTCGAACGCGCCCTTGGGGTGCTGGACGGCGCGGTCCTGGTGCTGTCCGCGGTGGAGGGCGTCCAGGCGCAGACCCGCGTGCTGATGAAGACCCTGCGGCGGCTCCGGCTGCCGACCCTGCTCTTCGTCAACAAGATCGACCGCCCGGGCGCCCGCGACGAGGGGCTGCTGACGGACATCCGGCACAAGCTGGCCCCGCACGTCGTCGCGCTGACGGCCGTACGGGACCTGGGCACGCGGCACGCCCGCGCCGTGCCCCGGTCGCTCGACGACGCGGACTTCCGCGGCCAGGTGGCCGAGGCGCTGGCCGAGACCGACGACGCGCTGCTCGCCCGCGTCCTGGACGGGCCCCCGCCCACGCCCGCCGAACTGCGGGCCGCGCTGGCCTGTGGCACGGCGGACTGCCGCGTCCACCCGGTGTTCTTCGGCTCGGCGCTGAGCGGCCAGGGCGTCGGCGCGCTCGCCCGCGGGATGGCGCGCCTGCTGCCGCCCGCGCCCGTCGGTGCGGAGCGGGCTGCGGCCCCGTACGGGACGGTCTTCGCCGTGGAGCGCCGGGGCGGGACCGGCGGGAAGACCGCGTATCTGCGGCTGTTCGCGGGCGAGTTGGCCGTACGGCAGAAGGTGACGCTCCACCGCCGCGGGCCGGGCGGCACGCTCGTCGAGTACGGCGGCCAGATCACCTCGCTCGATGTCGTCGGCCGGGCCGGCGCGCAGGCGGACGCCGGGCGGCTGACCGCCGGGGACATCGGCAAGGTGCGCGGCCTGCCCGAGGTACGGGTCGGCGACCGGCTCGGCGACGCCCACGCCAGCGCCAACATCAGCACCAACCCAAGCGCCGAAAGCGGCCCCGGGCATCCGCCGCCCGACCAGCCGCACTTCGCCGCGCCCAGCCTGAGCACGGTCGTCCGCGCGCGCGAGCCCGGCCCGGGCCCCGCCGCGCGGCTGCACACCGCGCTGCTGAGCCTGGCCGAACAGGACCCGCTGATCCACGCCCGCGCCCTGCCGGGCGGCGCCACCTCGGTGCTGCTGTACGGCGAGGTCCAGAAGGAGATCATCGCGGCGACGCTCGCCCGGGACTTCGGCATCGAGGCCGACTTCGAGCCGAGCCGGCCGGTCCATGTCGAGCGGCCCGTGCGCGTCGGCGAGGCGTGCGAGGAGATGGCCCGGCGCCATCACAGCGGGCTCTGGGCCACCATCGGGCTGCGCGTCGAGCCCGCCCGGACCGGCTCCGGGGTGATCTTCCGGTACGAGACCGAACTGGGCGCGCTGCCCCGCGCGTTCCACCACGCCATCGAGGAGACCGTGCACGACACCCTCCTCGAGGGCCACGACGGCCGGCCGGTGACCGACTGCCTCGTCACCCTCATCCGCTCGGGCTTCTCCAGCCCGCTCAGCACGGCGCGTGACTTCCGCGAGCTGACCCCGGTGGTGCTGGAGCGCGCGCTGCGCGCCGCGGGGACGCGGGTGTACGAACCCTGCCACGCCTTCGAGCTGGAGATCCCGCACGACGCGCTGGCCCCGGTCACCGGTCAACTCACTGCGGCCGAGGCCGACATCACCGCCGTCGAGGAGACGGCGGGCGGGGTGCCGGCCTGGCTGCTCGAAGGCCGGATCCCGGCGCGGGAGGTGCACGGGGTGAAGCGGTGGCTGCCGGGGCTCACGCGAGGTGAGGGCGTGTGGTGGTCCCGGCCGTCCGGGGACCGCCCGCTCGGCCCCGGCCGGGACCGCCGCACCGGCTCCGCCCCGGACTCGGATCCGGGCCCCCGTTCCGGCCCGGGCCCCGGTCAGATGCCGGGGCCCGCGACGTAGGTGTACGCGACGGTGGCGGTGCCGGCGAGGGTGGTCACTTCGATCTCACCCGGGCCGGCGCCGCCGTCCGCGGTGGGCGTCGCGGTCGTGATGAGGCTGGTGGAGTCGAGGACGACGAACGCCGCGCTGGTGCCGTCGAAGGCGACGCTCTGGGTGGTGTCCAGGGCGGTGCCGGTGACGGTCACCTGCGTGCCGCCGGTCGGCGGGCCGGAGTTGGGCGTCGCGGCGGTGATGGTGGGCGCGGCCACGTACGTGTACGACAGGCCGTCCGTGGCACCGCCCGAGGTGGTCACCGTCACCTCGACCGACCCCGCCGTACCGCCCGGGACGGCGACGGACACCTCGCTGTCGGAGAGCACCGTGGGGGTCGCGGAGTTGGCGCCGAAGGTTACCTGCGTGGCGGTGGACAGCCCGGTGCCGTCGATCGTGACGGTGTTGCCGCCGGCGACCGGTCCCGCGGCGGGGCTCAGGGAGAACTCGGTCGGCAGGCCGACGTAGTAGTACTACAGGGGATTGCTGTTCCCGCCGGGGGTGGTGACGGTCACATTGACCGCGCCGGAGCCGGAGGGCGCGGTGACGACGACCTGGGTGGCCGTGTTGGAGACAATGGCGCCGGACTTGGTGCCGAAGTGCACGGAGGTGGCCCCGCCGAGATTCACCCCGGTGATGGTGACGGTGTTTCCGCCGGAGGCGGGGCCGCTGCTGGGAGAGATGGGCATGGCATGGACTCCTGGGGGATGGCCCGTCCGGGAGCGCGCGGTGGGCGCATGGTCCCAGCGCACGGGCAGGCGGTCGCCGGTCCGGATCGCCCTGATGTCGGGAGCCCCGGCGGATGATCCGGCCGCATGTCGAGTAATCCATCCGGGGGACATGGGCGACAAGAATGCAAACACCGAATTCCCTCGGATGGGGCAATTCCATTATTTAGTGACCATCTGAAACACCGTCCAATGCCGGGCCCGCACCCCACCCTTTCCCGTGACTCACCGACCGCAAGGGGTCACTTCCGTACGTCTCGGGCGTATGCTCGGGCCGCATGGGGGCGGAAAACGGCAATACCGCCAATGCGCCCACCCGTGACGGGACTTGGCGGGTTCGGATCCGTAGTACGACGGGCGATGTTCTGGGCGCAGGAATCCTTCTGGGCAGCGAGACGGTGTTGACCTGCGCTCATGTGATCCCCGAGGACGGACGGCCGCTTCCGGCCACGGAAGTGCGGGTCGAGCTGGTCGGCGTGCCCGACGCCGAGCCCGTCAGTGCGCGCGTCGCCCCGGGCTGCTGGGTGCCGCAGCGCGCCGACAGCTGCGGCGATGTGGCGCTGCTGAGGCTGAGCCGCCCCCAGCCCGCCGAGCACGCCGCGCCCCTGTTCCGGCTGCCCCCGGTGTCCCGGCGGCCGGTGCGGATGTGCGGCTTCCCCGACGGCAACGACGACGGCATGTGGTTCCTGGGCAGCCTCGCGGGCGCCGCGGGGCCGCGCGCGGAGTGGGTGCAGGTCAACCCGGAGACGCCCGGTGACGTGGTGCGGTACGGCTTCAGCGGCGCCGGGGTCGAGGACGAGCAGACCCACCATGTCATCGGCATGGTGGTCAGCCGCTACGACGACTCCGACAGCGTGCCGAGCGCCGAGCGGCGCCGCTTTTCGTACATGATCCCCGTCGAGACCATCGTCCGGCATCTGCCTCAGGTCGCCCGCTGGGTGGGCGGCGAGGCCGGGGTGGACCCGCGGCTGGTCTCCCCGCTCACCGACGGCGTCCAGGACATCGGCTTCGCCCAGCGGCTGGCCCTGTGGCTGCGGCGGGAGAGCCTGGCCGGGCGGGAGGGGATCGCGGACGTCGAGACGGTCGTGATCGAGGACGGCGACAGCGACCGGAACGGGGCGCTCAGCCGGGCCGTGACGCTCGCGGACCGCGAGCTGTCCGGGGACGGCGCCGAGGAGGCGGTGTCCACCGCGCCGCGCGATACGGTGCCGCCCATCGGCAGCCTGGACCTGGCCATCGACGTCACCGGCCGCACCGACACCGATGTGGCCAAGCGGGTCGCCGACCGGATGGACCTCAAATCGCTCGGTGACACCTCGCCGCTCAGCCGCATCCGGGCCAACGCGGTGCCGCTGACCATCGTGGCCGTGAGCGTCGACCGGGCCCATGACCCCGAGGCCCTGGTCCGCTTCATGAAGCTCCTCGCCGACCAGGGCAGCCGGCTGATGCTGGTCTTCCGCGATGGGCAGGCGCCCGGTCTGCACCTGGCCGAGCGGCTGTTCCGCCCGGACCGGGCGCGGATCGACGCATGGCTGGACGAGCTGGCCGGGCAGGTGACCCGCGCGGAGGGCCGCGAGCGCGAGGCGGCCGAGCGGCGCGCGCTGCTCTCCCCCGCGCTGAACGCGCCGTACACCCGCAACGCTTCGGCGCTGCGCATCAATCTGCTCAGACTGCGCGACGACCCCGGGCTGCACACCCACCACATCATCGCCAAGCTGGCCGTCTTCGAGCATTCGGTGGCCACGATCCTGCGGCACGCCGAGGCGGCACTGTGCGCGGCCGACGAACAGCTGAAGCGCATCCCGGAGCTGCGGAACCTGCTGGCCCCCTACGCCGTGCGGCTGGGCGCCATGGGCGCGGCCGAGCTCCCCGAGCTGATCCCGCTCCAGCGCGCGGCGTTCGACCTGCTGCGCTCGGTGCCGTACGACGTGCCGGCCGCGCAGGAAGCGGTCGACCGGTTCGTCCGCGCCGTCAACGAGATCCGGCCGTGAACCGCGAAGACACAGGCAGACACAGGCAGACAAGGGCAGACACGGGGAGGAAGAGGCATGACGGACGGGACGAGCGGCGGGGCGGCGGTCTGCGACCGGCCCGACTGCCCCGGTGCCGGCCGCGGCCGGATCAACGTCCGCGGCTTCTGCTCGGAGTGCGGCCGCAAGGCCCGGGGCCGGGCCGCCGGCACCCCCTCCCCCGACGCACCCGCAACCGCAACCGCGTCCGCCTCCGCCATCCTGGAGTCCGAGTCCACCGCCACCGCGGCCCGCGCACGACGGCGCGCCGTGGCCCGGAAGTTCACCGTCCGCCCCGCGGGCGACGGCCTGCTGGATCTGCCGCGCGTCGAACTCCCCTCCCTCCGCGACCTGGTCATCGACAATCCCCAGCCACCCCCGCAGGGACAGCCCTGCGCGGGCTGTGACGAGACCGTGGGCGCGGCATACGCCGGGCAGCCCGCGCTGTGGACCGGGGTCTGCCACCACTGCCGCCACCCCTTCGACTTCACCCCGCAGCTGCGGCCCGGGGATCTGCTGGGCGGCCAGTACGAGGTGGTCGGCGGCGTGGCGTACGGGGGTCTTGGCTGGGTCTATCTCGCCGAGGACACCCAGCTGGACCGCCAGCCCGTCGCCATCAAGGGGCTGATCAACGACGATGACGAGACGGCGCAGCGCGCGGCCATCGAGGAGCGCCGCTATCTGACCATGCTCGATCACCCGGGCATCGTCAGCATCATCAACTACGTCCGCCACCCGGCCCGCGGCAGCGGCCGGCCGCAGGGCTACATCGTGATGGAGTTCGTCGCCGGGGTGACCCTCTCGACGATCGGGGACTACATCGCCCGTTCCGACCCGCACTTCGACGGAAACCGCGTCTACCAGCACATCCTCACCTACGGCGCCCTCGTCCTCGACGCGCTGGAGTATCTGCACGGCGAGAAGCTGGTCTACTGCGACCTCAAGCCGAACAACGTCATGCACCACGAGGGCCGGGTCAAGGTGATCGACCTCGGCGCGGTCCGCCAGCTGGGGCAGCGGGACGGCTTACCCGTCATCATCAACAAGCTCGCCGCCCCCGAGGTGGCCCATCACGGCGCCACCCCCACCGAGCTCCATGACCTCTACGGCGTCGGGAAGACCCTGAAGAACCTCTCCGACAAGGTCAGCCGGGCCGCCCAGCGGCCGCCGGGCCTCGGCCGCGAGTCGTACGACAGGCTCCTGGCCCGCGCCACGGCCTATGACCCGCGGCGGCGGTTCGGCTCCGCCCGCGAGATGGCCGAGCAGCTGCGCGGGGTGCTCCGCGAGATTCATTCGCTGCGTCTTGAGCGGGAGCAGCCCGAGCCGTCCACGCTGTTCGCCCCGACCGCGGCCCTGCTCGACTCCGGGCTCGGCCGGATCCCCGGTCTGGAGCGCTGGCTGACCGGGGAGGCCCGTCCGGTGCTCGCGGACGGCCGGCCCGCCCCGAAGAGAGTGCCGCCCGGGCTGCCGGTGCCGTTCCCCGACGCCAAGGACCCGGGCGCGGCGCTGCTCAACACCCCGACCGACAGCGGCCCGCGGCGGCTGATCGAGCAGTTGCGGGCCTTCCCCCACGAGTCCGCCGAGATACGGTTCCGCATCTGCCGCGCCCATCTCGAACTCGACGAGGTGGACGAGGCGAAGGCCCAGGTGAAGGCGGTCGAGCGGATCATCGGCAGGGACCGGGCGCCGTACGACTGGCGGCTGAACTGGCACCGCGCCCTGGTGCGGCTCGCCGAGGGCGCCGTGGCCGAGGCCCGGCGGGAGTTCGACGCGGTGTACGGGGCGCTGCCCGGGGAGTACGCGCCCAAGCTCGCCCTCGGGTACTGCGCCGAGCACCTGGCCGACCACGGCGCCGCCGAGCGGTTCTACCAGGCGGTCTGGCAGCGCAACCGCTCCCAGGGCAGCGCCGCCTTCGGCCTGGCCCGGCTGCGGCTGGCCGCGGGCGACCGTACCGGGTCGGTCGACGTCCTCAGCGAGGTGCCGAAGGTCTCGCGCCACCACGACGCCGCCCAGATCGCCACGGTGCGGGTGCTGGCCGGCCGGCTGGGCCACCCGGACGGGCTGCCGACCGAGGCGGACTTCGCGGAGGTGCTGACCCGGCTGCCGCGGCTGTATCTGGACGACGGACGGTCCTCGGGCCACGCCCGCGAGCGGCTGACCGCCGAGGTGTGGGAGGCCGCCCTCGACTGGGTGCTCCGGTTCGGGAACAAGGACGAGGCCGGGGCACTGCTCGGAGAGTACGACGAGGAGTCCACGGTGCGCGCCAAGCTCGAAGAAACCCTGCGGGCCCTGGCCCAGCAGGCGGACAGCCCCGAGGCCGTGGAGGTGCTGGTCGACCGGGCCAACGCCGTCAGGCCCATGACCCGCGTCTGACAGGGGGATCGGATGAGCGAGGACACAGAGGACGCAGAGGACGCAGAGGACACAGCAGGCACAGCAGGCACCGCGGGAACGGATCGGGCGACCGCGGATCAGCCGGCAGGGGATCAGGCGACCGCGGATCAGCCGGCAGGGGACCGCGGCGCGGACGACGGCCACGGCGCCGCCATCACCCTGCGCGTGGACCAGAACGAGTACCTTCCGGCCGCCGCGGGCCGCGCCGAGATGCACGCCATCGTCAGGGTCGAGGCCCGGGGCCTGGGCCCGGCCGCGGCCCGCGCCGCGGCCTCCGAGGTCATCGTCATCGACTGCTCGGGGTCGATGACCTGGCCCCCGACAAAGATCATGGCGGCCCGCAAGGCCACCGTCGCCGCCATCTCCGCCCTGCGCAAGGGCACGCGTTTCGCGGTCGTCCAGGGCACCGAGCGGGCCGAGGTCGTCTATCCGCCCACCGGCGGCATGGCGGTCGCCGGGCCCGACACCAAGGCCGCCGCCTCGCGCGCCGCGATGAAGCTCGCCGCGCTGGGCGGCACCGCGATCGGCACCTGGCTCGATCTCGCCCGTCGCCTCCACTCCGAGCAGCCCACCGCGCTGCGGCACACCCTGCTGCTGACCGACGGCAAGAACGAGCACGAGGACCCCGGCGATCTGGCGCGGGTGCTCGACGCCTGCGCCCCGTCCTTCATCTGCGACGCGCGCGGCATCGGCGACGGCTGGGACGCCACCGAGCTCAAGGAGATCGTGCGGCGGCTGCGCGGCCGGGCCGACGCGGTCCTCGACCACTCCGACCTGCCGGCCGAGTTCGAAGCGCTGACGCGCGGCTCGATGGCCCGGGCGCTGGCCGCGCTGCGGATCCGGGTCCGGACCCGCGCGGGCGGCGCGGTCGGCATGGTCAAGCAGGTGTACCCGACCCGGGTGGACCTGACCGACGAGGGTGCCCGCCCAGACCCGCGCACCTGGGAGTGGCGCAGCGGGCCGTGGGGCGACGAGGTGCGCGAGTACCAGGTGTGTGTGACCGCCGACCCGGAGGGCGACGCACAGGACGAGGAGATCGAGCTCGCCTGGGTGGAGCTGGCGCTGGACGGGGCGTCAGCGGACGGTGCCGCAGCGGGCGGCCCGTCAAAGGACGACCGGTCAGGAGTCGGCGCGGCCGACGTCCGGCTGCCCGCCGCGGAGTCCGTCCTGGTGCGGTGGACGGACGACCCGCTGCTGTCGTCCCGTATCCACCCCCGGCTCGCCCACTACGGCGCGGACGACGCCCTCGGCCTCGCCGTCACCGCGGCCTACGACGCGTATGTGGCGGGCGAGCCGGGGCAGGCCCTGACGCACTGGGGCCGTGCGGTCCGGCTGGCGCATGAGCTGGGCAACGAGAAGATGCTGGACCGGCTGCGCGGGCTGGTCGACATCGTGGACGCGGCGACGGGCGAGGTGCGGCTGCGCGAGCGGATCCGGCCGCTCGATCTGAACTCGGCCATGGTGCTGTCCGATGAGAGCAGCCGCTTCCGGGGCCCGGGCCCGGGCGCCGCCGACCCCGCCAACCCCGTCACCCCCGCCATGTCCGCCATGCCGCCAGGGCCCGACCTCGAATGCCCCAACTGCGGGCGCATGGCCCCCGCCGCGGCCGCCTTCTGCCAACAGTGCGACACGACCCTGCGCCCCGGCGGCGGCCCTGGCACCCCGGCCGGTGCCGTATGACCGGCACCCGCGCCTTTCTGATCCGCCGTCTGGTGACGCTGCTGGCGCTCTCGGCGGCCACCGCGGCCGCGCTGTTCACCGCGTACTACGGGGTGAGCCGCAACGCCCAGGCCGTACGGGACGAATCCGCCCCCGCGATCCTCCAGGTGGCCGCGGCCGAGGTGGCCCTGAACGATTCGTACGAGTCGGCGGAGTCCAGCCTCACCGGCGACACCGGCGATATCGAGGGCCTGGGCGAGGACTACCGCACCGCGCTCTCGACGGCCACCCAGGCCCTGGCCCAGGCCCTCAAGTCGACCACCGCGGGCACCCCGGCCCGCCAGTCGCTGCTCACCATCACCGGCCTGGTCTCCTCCTACGGCGACCTCGTCCAGCAGGCGTACGTCAACCGCGACAACGCGGACCTCCGCGACGCCTACCTCGGCTACGCCGAAACGATGCTGCGGGGCGACGACGGCTCGCCCAAGAAGGTGCGGGACGGCGACAGCAACATCCTCGCCCGGCTGGTGAAGGTGCAGGGCAAGCAGCTCCGCCTGCTCGACCAGCAGACCTCCTTCGGCTGGCTGCTGTCGCTCGCCTGGTGGCTGCTGGTCCCGGCGGCGTATGTCGCGCTGGCCGTGCTGCTGGTGCGCACCCAGCGCTTTCTGCGCCACCGCTTCCGCCGCCGGTTCAACCCCAGCCTGCTCGTGGCCACCGGGCTGTTGCTGCTCACGGTGCCGACCCTGGCCGTCTTCACCTACCAGACGCAGGACCGGCTCTCCCAGGCCCGCACCAGTCTGCGCCAGCCGAACATCGGCAGGGCCCCGGACACCACCAACAAGAGGGTGAGCACCAAGATGGCGGAGACCCACTGGCGCACCGGCGCCGTGGTGTGGATACCGATGGGTGGCGCGCTCCTCGCCGCGCTCGTGTTCGTCGGGCTCCAGCCGCGTATCGACGAGTACCGGTTCCGGGCCCGATGAGCACCGCCACCCGCCCCCGGAACGTCACCGCCGCCGTGCTCGGCCTGTGGCTGGTGCTGCTGTGCGCCCTGGGCACGGGCGACGCGGGCGCCCAGCAGTCCGGCGGCACGATTCGCGTGCTCGCCTCCTGGACCGGCCCCGAGGAGGACGCCTTCCGCCAGGTGCTGGACGCCTTCACCAAGAAGCACCACATCCGCGTCGAGTACCAGGGCACCACCGCGCTGCGCGAGGTGCTGCTCTCCGACGTACGGTCCGGCACCCCGCCCGATATCGCCGTGCTGCCGAGCTCGGGAGAGCTGACCGCCTACGCCGAGCAGGACTATCTGGCCGCGCTCGACGAGGTGGTCCCCCGGACCGAGTACAACCCCCTGTGGACGCCCCGGCTGAGGGAGAACGGGCCGATCTACGGCGTCGCCGTCAAGGCCGACCTCAAGGGCATCGTCTGGTACGACAGCGCGCGCCACGGCTCCGGGGACCTCCCCGCCCTCGCCGCCGACAGCCGCCAGTGGTGCGTGGGCATGGGCGACGGCGCCACCTCCGGCTGGCCCGGCACGGACTGGATCGAGGACATCCTGCTGCGGCAGCAGGGCAAGCGGGTCTATGAGCAGTGGGCCGAGGGCGAGCTGGCCTGGGACGATCCACGCGTCGCCGAGGCGTGGCGGACCTGGGGCGAGGGGTTCTCGGGCGCGGCCGCGAAGACCGCGCTGCGCACCGACTTCCGGGCGGCGGGGAAGAAGCTGTTCGCGAAGCGCCCGTCGTGTGCGCTGGAACACCAGGGCTCCTTCATCCGCGGCAGCTACCCCGGCCCTCACCGGGCCAGATTCGTCTACTCCGCCGATCTGCTCAGGCTGTCCGGCGCACAGTCCGCCGCGCATGAGGTGTCCGGGGCGCATGAGGTGTCCGGGGACTTCGCCGCGCTGTTCAAGAACACCGGCCACACCGAGCAGGCGCTGGAGCTCATGCGCTACCTCGCCCAGGTCGAGGGGCAGCGGACCTGGGCCGAGCACACCCCTCCCGGCTCCGCCAAGCCGTTCTCCGCGAACAGCAAGATGCCCGTGTCCGTCCAGGGGAACGACAAGGTCGCCCAGTCGATCGCCCGGACGCTCAAGTCCTCCTCGCTGTGCCTGGACGCGTCCGACGCCATGCCGCCGCGGATGCGGCTCGCCTTCCAGCGCGCCGTGCTGCAGTTCCTCAGCTATCCGGACGCGGAGCGGCAGCAGCGGCTCGGCGGGCTGCTGGGCAGCCTGGAGAAGGTCCACCAGAGCACGGAGCGCAGCCAGAGCCGGGGCCGGGGCCCTGACCAGCCCTGGCCGTCGACGGTATGCCACTGAGAAGGCCGGCCCGGGCTCTGGCTGCGCTCCGTGCTCTGGTGGACCTTCTCCAGGCTGCCCAGCAGCCCGCCGAGC
>NZ_JBSFMM010000246.1:0-16097 GCF_053599555.1 Streptomyces sp. NPDC000941 | reverse complement strand
CCCGCCCAGGCGGGCCCGGCCCGCCGCCGCAGCCGCGCGGCCAACCGGCGCCCCAGCGGGCGCGAGCGCCACGACGAGAAGATCACGGTCTATGTCTCCGCCGAGGAGCTGATGGACCTCGAGCACGCCCGCCTGGTGCTCCGCGGTGAGCACGGCCTCGCCGTCGACCGCGGCCGGATCGTCCGCGAGGCGGTCGCGGTCGTCCTCGCCGACCTCGAGTCGCGCGGCGACGCGAGCATCCTGGTGCGCCGCTTGCGCGGTCGCTGACGGGGTCGGGCGATAGCCTGCCCGCTTGTTGTAGGGCCGAGCTGCCCCGACCCCCGCCCCCTGGACCGCGATGCCCACGAACCCCACCCCCGCCCAGCCCCCTCGCTCACCCCGCCGCAGCCTCGGCCGGGGCCCCGGCGCGGGGCCGCGCGCGACGGGCACCGCACCCGGTGACCAGGCCCCGGCCCCTGAGGCCCCACCAGCCGAGCCGCCGCAGCCTGTTGATTCGCCGCAGCCCGCTGAGCCGACACAGCCTGCTGAGCCGACACAGCCTGCTGAGCCGACACAGCCCGCTGAGCCGACACAGCCCGCTGAGCCGCCGCGGCCTCCCGAGCCCGTCGCGGAGTCCACGGACGCCGAGCCCGTCGCGGAGTGCACGCCGGAGGCCGTACCCGGCGACGGGGACGCGCGTGGGGACGGGCAGGGGAAGTTCACCGTGCGGCTGGCGAACTTCGAGGGGCCCTTCGATCTGCTGCTCCAGCTGATCTCCAAGCACAAACTCGATGTCACCGAGGTCGCCCTCTCCAAGGTCACCGACGAGTTCATGGCGTATATCCGGGCCATGGGGCCGGACTGGGACCTCGACCAGACCACCGAGTTCCTGGTCGTCGCCGCGACCCTGCTCGATCTCAAGGCGGCCCGGCTGCTGCCCGCGGCCGAGGTCGAGGACGAGGCCGACCTGGCGCTGCTGGAGGCGCGGGATCTGCTCTTCGCGCGTCTTCTGCAGTACCGCGCGTTCAAACAAATCGCGGACATCCTCAACGACCGGCTGATCGCGGAGTCCCGCCGCTACCCCCGCACCGTGGGCCTGGAGCCGCACCACGCGGACCTCCTTCCCGAGGTCGTCATCAGCATCGGCGCGGAGGGGTTCGCGAAGCTGGCCGTGAAGGCGATGCAGCCCAAGCCCAAGCCGCAGGTCTACGTCGACCACATCCACGCCCCGCTGGTCAGCGTCCGGGAGCAGGCCGAGGTCGTGGTGGCGCGGCTGCGGGAGCTGGGGGAGGCGAGCTTTCAGACGCTCACCGAGGACGCGCCGGATGTGCTGACCGTCGTCGCGCGGTTCCTGGCGCTGCTGGAGCTGTACCGGGAGCGCGCGGTCCATCTGGACCAGGAAGAGGCGCTCGGCTCGCTCATGGTGCGCTGGACGGGCGCGGAGGGGCGGCAGCCGCTGGTGACCGACGAGTTCGACCAGGAACCGCAGTCGCGGCCCGAAAAGGAGGCAGAGACGTGAGCGAGCAGCAGCCATCCCGCACCGCCGAGGCCCCGGCCGGGGCCTCGGACCTTGCCGGGCTCGACCTCAAGCCGGCCCTTGAGGCCGTGCTCATGGTCGTCGACGAACCTGCCACCGAGGAACACCTGGCCAAGATCCTGGACCGGCCGCGCCGGGCGGTCCGGGGCGCGCTGCGCGAGCTGGCCGATGAGTACACCGCGCAGGGCCGCGGCTTCGAGCTGCGGCTGGTCGCGGGCGGCTGGCGCTTCTACACCAGCCCCGCCTACTCCGCGGCCGTCGAGCGCTTCGTTTTGGACGGTCAGCAGGCCCGGCTCACCCAGGCCGCTTTGGAAACCCTCGCCGTGGTCGCGTACCGTCAGCCGGTCAGCCGTTCCCGCGTTTCGGCCGTACGCGGCGTGAACTGCGATGGCGTGATGCGGACCCTCCTGCAGCGCGGTCTGGTGGAGGAGGCGGGAACAGAACCTGAAACAGGTGCGATCCTGTACAGGACGACGAACTACTTCCTGGAGCGGATGGGCCTGCGTGGCCTGGACGAGCTTCCCGAGCTCGCCCCGTTCCTCCCGGAGGCGGATGCGGTCGAGGGCGAGTCCCAGGAGGGGCTGCCGTCCTTCGACCCGGACGCGCCGGACCCGCAGGACGACGACCGAGCCCACGACAACCAGGGCCATGACAACCAGGGCCACGACAGCGGCCACTCTCAGACGGAATCTTGATGCGAAGCAGCGGCAGGAACAGCAGGGGCACCGGCGGTGGCCAGAACTACCGTGGCGCGGGCAACGGGCGCGACGACAAGCAGAAGCGCACGGGCCGGCCCCGTCCTGAGGAGCGCCGCTACGACGTGGGCGGTGGCCAGCCCGGCGGCGCGAAGAGCGGCGGCCCGAAGGGCGGCGGCCGGGGCAGCGGAGGCCCGAAGTCCGGTGCCGGGGCCGGGGCCGGTGGCGCCGCCCAGGGTGGTGGCCCCAGGAGTGGCGGTCCCAGGGACGGCGGTCCCAGGGACGGCGGTCCCAGGGGCGGCGGCCGCGGCCGTAAGCCCGCCGCCCCGGCCCGCCCGCGCGAGTACGAGGCGCAGATAGAGGAACGCAACCGCGCCCGGCACGACAAGCCGCGGGTCAATCTGCCCAAGACGTTCCCCGGAGCCGAGCAGGAGGGCGAGCGGCTGCAGAAGGTCCTCGCCCGCGCCGGCATGGGCTCGCGCCGCGCCTGTGAAGAGCTCATCGACCAGGCCCGGGTCGAGGTCAACGGCAAGATCGTCACGGAGCAGGGGCTCCGCGTCGACCCTGATAAGGACGAGATCAAGGTCGACGGGCTGACCGTCGCCACCCAGTCGTACCTCTTCTTCGCGCTGAACAAGCCCGCGGGCGTCGTCTCCACCATGGAGGACCCGGACGGCCGCCAGTGCCTGGGCGACTATGTCACCAACCGCGAGACCCGGCTCTTCCACGTCGGCCGCCTCGACACCGAGACCGAGGGCATCATCCTGCTCACCAACCACGGCGAGCTGGCCCACCGCCTCACCCACCCCCGCTACGGCGTCACCAAGACCTATCTCGCCGCGATCCAGGGTCCCCTCCCGCGCGACCTCGGCAAGCGGCTCAAGGACGGCATCGAGCTCGAGGACGGCTATGCCCGCGCCGACCACTTCAGGGTCGTGCAGAACACCGGCAAGAACTATCTGGTCGAGGTGAGCCTGCACGAGGGGCGCAAGCACATCGTGCGGCGCATGCTCGCCGAGGCCGGCTTCCCGGTCGACAAGCTGGTGCGTACGGCCTTCGGCCCGATCGCGCTGGGCGACCAGAAGTCCGGCTGGCTGCGGCGGATGACCAACACCGAGGTCGGCATGCTGATGCGCGAGGTCGACCTCTAACCACCCCATCCCGTTCGGTTCCCCCGCCGCGTCCGTCCCGTCCCATCCCGTCCCGCACCCGTGATGGTGGGTGTCCGCAGGATGGGCGCGGCGCCGTCGCGCCCGGTCCGCCTCGCTAGGCTGACCGGGGGACGCGTGGATGGGTCCCGGCGAGTGAGCCGAAGGGGCGCGGCCGCTGTCGAAAGGGAGAGCGCGCGGAGGCCGCGAGGAACGAGCGGGCGAGCACGGTCGACCGTCGACAGGGGCTGTAGCGCCCCCGGGGGGCACCTCCCAGCGGTAGCTGGGGGAGAACCGAGCCCCGAAAAAGCGGAAGGGAGCCCAGACGTGGCGGTACGAGCGGTCCGCGGGGCTGTCCAGCTGGAGCGGGACGAGCCGCGGCATATGCACGAGCAGGTCTCCGCGCTGCTCACCGCCATTCTGGAGCGCAACAGCCTGACGCCGGACGACCTGATCAGCGTGTGGTTCACGGCCACCCCCGATCTGCACAGCGACTTCCCGGCCGTCGCCGCCCGCAAGCTCGGGATCACCGACGTGCCGCTGATCTGCGCGCAGGAGCTCGATATCGCCGGGGCCATGCCGCGCGTGGTCCGCATCCTCGCGCATATCGAGACCGACCTGGCCAAGTCCGATCTCGCCCATGTCTACCTCGGCGCCGCCGCCGCCCTCCGTAAGGACATCGCCCAGTGAGAACCGCCCTCGTCATCGGCACCGGCCTGATCGGCACCTCCGTGGCGCTCGCCCTGGCGGGCCGCGGGGTCCGGGTGTATCTCAGCGACCACGACCCGGACCGGGCCCGTACCGCGGCGGCCCTGGGCGGCGGCACGGTGGACGAGCCGGAGGGCCCGGTCGACCTGGCGGTCGTCGCCGTACCGCCCGCGCATGTGGCCCGGACCATCGCCGACGCGATGCGCCGCGGTATCGCGCGCGGCTTCCTGGACGTCGCCAGCGTCAAGGGCGGGCCGCGCCGCGAGCTGGAAGCGCTCGGCTGCCCGCTGACCCGGTACCTCGGCACCCACCCCATGGCGGGCGCCGAGCGCTCCGGGCCGCTGGCCGGGACGGCCGACCTCTTCGAGGGCCGGCCGTGGGTGCTCACCCCCACCAGCACCACCGACACCGAAGTGCTCAACCTCGCGCTCGAACTGGTCGCGCTGTGCCGGGCCGTGCCCGTGGTGATGGACGCGGACGCCCACGACCGGGCCGTCGCGCTGGTCTCGCACACCCCCCAGCTGCTCTCCAGCATGGTCGCGGCGCGGCTGGAGGCCGCCGACGAGACGGCGGTACGGCTGTGCGGGCAGGGCATCCGCGATGTGACCCGGATCGCCGCCTCCGACCCCGCGCTGTGGGTCGACATCCTCTCCGCCAACCCGGGCCCGGTGGCCGACATACTCGCCGCGGTCGCCACCGACCTCGACGAGACCGTCCGGGCGCTGCGCGCACTGCAGTCGGCCGACGACGCCAAGCGCCTCGACGGCACGCAGGGCATCGAGGACGTACTGCGGCGCGGCAACGCGGGGCGCGAGCGGGTGCCGGGCAAGCACGGCGCGGCCCCGGCCGCGTACGAGACGGTGTCGGTGCTCATCGGTGACCAGCCCGGCGAGCTGGCCCGTATCTTCGCCGACGCGGGCCGCGCCGGGGTCAACATCGAAGACGTACGGATCGAGCACGCGACCGGCCAGCAGGCCGGCCTGATCCAGCTCTTCGTCGAACCCCTCGCCGCGCCCGGCCTCGCGGCCGCCCTACGCGAACGGGGCTGGTCGATCCGGCAGTGACCACCGGCCGGCGGACGGAGTCCGGCGCAGCCGTCGCGAAGCCTGGGAGGCGCTCTGGCGCCGAGGGGTGCGAGGGCGGCGATATGGCGGCACGAGCTTGGTCGATCCGGCAGTAACCTTGTGCGAGGCCCGTGAGTGGGGCTGCGAAACCGCCCGTGCGCAAGAAACGCAAGAAAGGTGTCTGTCACCGTGGAAACCGCCGCCCGGACCGCCCCGGCAGCAGTGATTGTCGCGATCGACGGCCCCGCAGGCACGGGCAAGTCCAGCACCTCCAAGGCGGTCGCGGCCAAGCTCGGCCTCGGCTACCTCGACACCGGCGCCCAGTACCGGGCGATCACGTGGTGGATGGTGAACAACGGCATCGACGTCGACGACGCAACCGCCGTGGCCGACGCCGCCGCCAAGCCCGTCATCGTCTCCGGCACCGACCCGTCGGGCCCCACCATCACCGTGGACGGCGTGGACGTCGCCGGCCCGATCCGTACCCAGGAGGTCACCTCCAGGGTCAGCGCGGTCAGCGCGGTCCCCGAGGTGCGGACGCAGATCACCGAGCTGCAGCGGTCCATCGCCGCCGAGGCGCCGCGCGGCATCGTCGTGGAGGGCCGGGACATCGGCACCACCGTGCTGCCCGACGCCGACGTCAAGATCTTCCTGACCGCCTCCGCCGAGGCGCGGGCCGCCCGCCGCAGCGGGGAGCTCAAGGGCAAGGAGGCCGTGGACCTGGCCGCCACCCAGGCCGCGCTGGCCAAGCGGGACGCCGCCGACTCGGGCCGTAAGACCTCGCCGCTCGCCAAGGCGGACGACGCGATCGAGGTCGACACCACCAGCCTCACCCTTGAGCAGGTCATCGAGTGCGTGGTGACCCTCGTCGAGGAGAAGCGTTCCGCGTGACCCGAACCCCCAACACGACCGGCAAGGCCGACAAGGACGCCGCCGCGCTGCCCAGCGCGAGCGGCGCCGCGGTCGGCCGCCGGATCGGCATCGGTCTGATGTACGGGCTGTGGAAGCCGCGGGTGCTGGGCGCCTGGCGGATTCCGGCCGGCGGTCCGGTCATCCTCGCGGGAAACCACTCCCACAACCTCGACGGCCCGATGCTGATCGGCACCTCGCCGCGGCCGGTGCACTTCCTGGTCAAGAAGGAGGCGTTCGTCGGCCCGCTGGACCCGTTCCTGCGCGGAATCGGTCAGCTGAAGGTGGACCGGGCGAACGCCGACCGGACGGCGATCACGGACGCCCTGGGCGTGCTGGAGCGCGGCGGCGTGCTCGGGATCTTCCCGGAGGGCAGCCGCGGCGACGGCGACTTCGCCTCGCTGCGCGCCGGGCTCGCCTACTTCGCCGTACGGTCGGGCGCCCCGATCGTGCCGGTGGCGGTGCTGGGCACCGCGCAGCGGCGCGGCCGGGTGGTGCCGGGGCTGCCGCCGCTGCGCAGCCGGATCGACGTGGTCTTCGGTGACCCCTTCGAGGCGGGGGACGGCAGCGGCCGGCGGACCCGCTCGGCCCTGGACGAGGCGACCGTGCGCGTCCAGAAGCGGCTGGGAGCGCATCTGGCGGACGCCAGGCGGCTCACCGGCCGAGCCGGCCATCCATAGATGGCCCGCTCTTTGACGTGACACACCAGCGGGCCGTACGGGCCCGCGGCAGCTGCGGACAGCAGCGAAGGACGACGAGGAATGACTTCATGAACGACCAGATCCACACCGGCGGCGACCAGCAGCACGGTGAGCTTGGCGACGCCGAGTACGCGGAGTTCATGGAGCTCGCCGCGGAGGAAGGCTTCGACCTGGAGCAGGTCGAGGGCGACCTGGCCGCGGCAGGGCATGGCCCGCTGCCCGTCCTCGCCGTCGTCGGCCGCCCCAATGTCGGCAAGTCGACTCTGGTGAACCGCGTCATCGGCCGCCGCGAGGCGGTCGTGGAGGACCGCCCGGGCGTCACCCGCGACCGGGTGACCTACGAGGCCGAATGGTCCGGCCGCCGCTTCAAGGTGGTCGACACCGGCGGCTGGGAGCAGGACGTGCTCGGCATCGACGCGTCCGTGGCGGCGCAGGCCGAGTTCGCCATCGAGGCCGCCGACGCGGTGGTCTTCGTGGTGGACGCCACGGTCGGCCCCACCGACACCGACGAGGCCGTGGTCAAGCTGTTGCGCCGGGCCGGGAAGCCCGTCGTGCTGTGCGCCAACAAGGTCGACGGCCCCAGCGCCGAGGCGGACGCGGCGATGCTGTGGTCGCTCGGCCTCGGCGAGCCGTACCCGGTCTCCGCGCTGCACGGCCGCGGCACCGGCGACATGCTGGACGCCGTGCTGGAGGCGCTGCCCGAGGCCCCGGCCCAGACCTTCGGCGCCACCCTCGGCGGTCCGCGCCGTATCGCGCTCATCGGCCGTCCGAACGTCGGTAAGTCGTCCCTGCTCAACAAGGTGGCGGGCGAGGAGCGGGTGGTCGTCAACGAGGTGGCGGGCACCACCCGTGACCCGGTCGACGAGCTGATCGAACTCGGTGGCGTGACCTGGAAGTTCGTGGACACGGCCGGTATCCGCCGCCGGGTGCACCTCCAGGAGGGCGCGGACTACTACGCCTCGCTGCGCACCGCCGCCGCCGTGGAGAAGGCCGAGCTGGCGGTCATTCTGATCGATTCCAGCGAGTCGATCAGCGTCCAGGACCAGCGGATCATCTCGATGGCGGTCGAGGCCGGGCGCGCGATCGTCGTGGCGTTCAACAAGTGGGACACGCTCGACGAGGAGCGCCGCTACTACCTCGAGCGCGAGATCGAGACCGAGCTGGGCCAGATCCAGTGGGCGCCGCGGGTCAATGTCTCGGCGCGCACCGGCCGCCATATGGAGAAGCTGGTTCCGGCGATCGAGACCGCGCTGGCCGGGTGGGAGACCCGGGTGCCGACCGGGCGGCTGAACGCCTTCCTCGGTGAGATCGTCGCCTCCCACCCGCACCCGGTCCGCGGCGGCAAGCAGCCCCGCATCCTCTTCGGGACGCAGGCCGGGACCAAGCCGCCGCGCTTCGTGCTGTTCGCCTCGGGCTTCCTGGAGGCGGGCTACCGCCGGTTCGTCGAGCGGCGGCTGCGCGAGGAGTTCGGCTTCGAGGGGACTCCGCTGCAGATCTCGGTGCGGGTGCGCGAGAAGCGCGGCCGCAAGAAGTAGTAGCTTCCGAGGGCTGGAACGGTCCGGAAGCGGTTACGGGCGGGGCGCGGGTCAGTACCCGTGGCCCCGCCCGTCGCGCTGTCCGGGCGGCAGCGCGGGCAGATAGGTGCGGTGGTGGCGCCCGATGGGCTCCCAGGCCCCGGTGTGGCCCCCCGCGTGGCCGCCCGTATGGCCGCCTGTGTGACCCGTGTATCCCGCGTGCCCGGTGTGTCCCGTATGGCCGTGCCCGCTCGTGGGACCGTGGCCGCCGGTATGACCCGGGTAGCCGCCCGTGTGGCCGTGGCCGCCGCTGGTCAGCCCGCGGGGCTGACCGGGCTGTCCGATCGCGCTGAACGCCGTGAACTCCAGGTTCTCCTCGTCCGAGCGGTCGCCGGGCAGGGCCCGGAACAGCCTCCGGTACTCCGCGTACAGCGCGTCGTAGATCGGCGTGGCGGACGGCCACCGATGATCGCCCAGCATGTCCTGCGCCGGGCGCATGGCCGGAATGTGCGCGTGCTGCAGGGCGCGGGCGGGCGGGGGGTACGGGACCCGGGTGGGTGGCGGCGAAGAGGCCCGGGAGGGTTGGGGGTACGGGGCCCCGGAGGGAGGGTCGTATGCGTGCACGTATGTGCCAACGACCCGGCCGCCCGTCGGATGCGGGATCGGCGGTGAATGGGCCGCGTGTACGAGGTCGGGGCGGCGGGGTGCGGGCGCGGCCATGGGGATCAGGTGCCCGCGAGCGGCATGGCGGCGCCGACCAGGGCGCCGCGTGCGGCGGCCCGGTCCAGGGCGGTGCGCAGCTGGTCCTCGCGCGGCTGGGTGCCGATCGTGCCGGCCGAGGCGGCGTAGAGCAGCACCTGCTGGGAGCGGCCGACGGCGGATCGCCAGCCGTCGCTCACCGGCATCGGGTGGTGGGCCTGCCACCAGGCCACGGGCGCGCCGCCGCCCGGGGCCGGCATCAGTACGGCGTGCAGCTGACCCGCGGCCAGCAGTACGGACCAGCCGGGGATGGGCGCCGGCGGCCGGCCGAGGTCGTACACCGGCAGAAAGCCCTGCTCGGTCAGGAGGGGCAGGAAGTCGTCGCCCGCGCCGCCGATACCGGGCCGGGCGATCGGCTCGGTCGGCTCGACGACGAGCGCGGGCCGGGCCTCGCCGCCCACCAGGACCACCCCGCTGGTGACGCCGAGCACCGCCTGGGTGTCGGCGGCGGGCGGCGGTTCGGGGGCGGGCGGCGCGGCCTCCTCGGCGGTGATGGACCGTACGGCGCCGCGCAGCTGATCCTCGGAGACCGGGACGACCTGGGAGGGGACGCAGGTGGCATGCGCGAAGGCGAGCACCGCGGTCTCCTGGCCCACGAAGAGCACGGTGCTGGTGCGCTCCTGGTCGGTGTTCCCGGGCGTGCGGCAGGAGGTGCAGTCGTAGCTGCCCGGGGCGTTCTCGCCGGCCAGCAGCCGGTCGGCTTCTTCGTCGCCGATCTCGGCGCGTACGTCATCGCTGACGTCGAGCATGCGCGGCACGGGTGGCTCCTCGGTATCGGTCCGTGGCGCCGGGTGGTTTCCCGGCTCCATGTAGTCAACGGGCCATCCGCGGCTGGGTCACTGCACTTGAGGCTCTGATGAGCTAAGGCCGGTAAAAGTTCCGCACGTTCGCTACCAATTTGACATATGTTCAAGAACAAGACGGTTATGGAGCCCAACCCAGCAACCGTTTCCCGTGTCTGACCCATTGATAGGCGGACGTGTGAGGCTGTCCGCGGGGAAACGGTGGGAAATGGTTGGAAACCGGGACGGATGCATATCTCATTCCTGATTCACAACGCGTACGGGATCGGCGGGACGATCCGCACCACGTACAACCTCGCCCGTACGCTGGGCGAACAGCACGACGTGGAGATCGTGTCGGTGTTCCGCCACCGTGACGCGCCGGTCTTCGACCCCGGGCCGAACGTGCGGCTCAGTCACCTTGTGGACATCCGCAAGAAGAGCCCGGCCTACGAGGGTGACGACCCCGAGCACGCCCGCCCCGCGCGGGTCTTCCCGAGGAGCGAGGGCCGGTACAAGCAGTACAGCCGGCTCACCGACCGGCGGATAGCCGAGCACCTGAGGCGGCTGGACTGCGATGTCGTCGTCGGCACCCGCCCCGGTCTGAATGTGCACATAGCCCGCGAGGCCCGCCGCGGGCCCGTGCGCGTCGGTCAGGAGCATCTGACCCTGAGCACCCACTCCAAGGCGCTGAAGCGGACGCTGCGCGGTCTGTACCCGCGGCTGGACGCGGTCACCACCGTCACCCAGGCGGACGCCGAGACGTACCGGAGTCAGATGCGGCTGCCGGGCGTACGGCTGGAGGCGGTGCCCAACAGCGTGCCCGAATCGGGTCTGGAGCCCGCCGACGGCACCGGCAAGTGGGTCGTGGCGGCCGGCAGGCTCGCCCCGGTGAAACGGTACGACCTGCTGATAAGGGCGTTCGAGAAGGTCAGCGCGGAACGCCCCGACTGGCGGCTGCGGATCTACGGCGGCGGCGACCAGCGGGCCAAGCTGCGGACCCTGATAGACCGGCTCGGCCTGTACAACCACATCTATCTGATGGGCCCGGCCAACCCCCTGGACCCGGAGTGGGCCAAGGGCTCGATCGCCGCCGTGACCTCCAGCATGGAGTCCTTCGGGATGACCATCGTCGAGGCGATGCGCTGCGGTCTTCCCGTGGTCTCCACCGACTGCCCGCACGGGCCCGCGGAGATCATCGATGACGGCGTGGACGGCCGTCTGGTCCCCACCGGAGACGTCGACGCCATCGCCACGGCCCTTCTGGGCCTCATCAACGACGACGAACTGCGGCAGCGGATGGGCCGGGAGGCGCTGAAGCGCTCCGCCCGCTTCGACCCGTCCCAGGTGGCCGGGCGCTACGAGTCGCTTTTCGCCGACCTCGTGGGGCGCAGCACCGTACGCGGCACCCTGCACCGCGCCCGCGGCGCCCTCCTCAGCGGTGTGTTCGCGACGAAGGACGTGGGCTACTCGATGTTCGGAAGGGCGCGTACCGCATGAGCGACGCAAGCACGGCCGCCGAGTTCGCTCCGCCGCGCGCCGACTGCGTGGCGGACTCCGCCGGCGGGCTCACCTTCCAGGTCGTGGACTGGGTCCGTCCCGGGCTGGGCGCCGACCCGGGAGCCGGCTCCGACGCCGGCCCGGACGCCGCGCTGGTGCTGGTGCGCCGGGGTGTGGACCCCGGCCCCGAGGGCGAGGTGCGGCTGCCGCTGGTGCCCATCGAGGGCGGCAGGCTGCAGGCCGCGCTGCCGAGCGCGGTGCCGCTGCCCGAGGGGCGCTGGGACGTCCATATGGTCCTCGGCGAGGCCGAAACGCAGCGGCTCGCGCCGGGCCTGAACGATCTGCGCTCGCTCGTCGACCGCAAGCCGGGCCCCAGCACCTCGCCGCTGGCCGTCCGTATCCCGTACTCGACCAAGCACGGCAATCTCTCGCTGCGCAGCTGGCGCCGCGCCCCGCACGCGGAGGCGGCAGAGCTACGGGCCGAGGGCGGCGGGCTGGTGGTGCGCGGCCGGCTGTACCGGGTGGAGCGCCCGGCCGAGTGGCTGGCCGGCGCGGTCGCCGAGGCCCGCTTCAGGACCGAGCCTTCGCGGGTGTGGACGGGGCGACTCGAGATGAACGGTGCGAACGTCGGCCACGGCGCGGACGGCGCGGAGTTCTCCTTCACGCTGCCGCTCACGGAGTTGGCGGACGGCTGGAAGGGCGGTGAGGAGGCGTGGGACCTGTGGCTGCGCCCGGCCGACCCGGACGCGGCCCCGGCCCGGCTGGCGCGGATCCTGGACGACGTCCCGGACAAGAAGGAGATCTTCTCCTACCCGGCACAGGCCATCGCCGCTGCGCACGGCGCCGCGAAGGCCGGTCCGTACTACACCGTCAACAACGATCTGGCGGTGCGCGTCGAAAGCGCCTAGCGAGCGCGAGGGTCCTTAAGGACAGGCCGGTATTAATCTGGGCATAAGGTGCACATAAGGGATGTGTGCCAGGAGAACTCGCACCGCGGAGGTGTGAACGATGATGCCTGTCCTTCTGGTCCTGCTTCTCGCGGTGGTCCTGTTCGGAGTCGGATTCGTCGTCAAGGCGCTGTGGTGGATCGCCCTCGCGGTCCTGGTGGTCTGGCTGCTCGGCTTCCTGTTCCACCGCACCGGGGCGACCGGCGGACACCGGACGCACTGGTACCGCTGGTGAGCGGTGACGGCAGCGGCTGACGCCGCTATATTCCAGCCGCCGAGGACCGGGGGCACCTCCCAGCGGTAGCTGGGGGCCTGTCCTCGGCGGCTGGCACACTCGGCGCCATGTTGGAGACCTCCGCACGCCTGCTCCGCCTGCTCTCCCTGCTGCAGGCCCACCGCGAGTGGTCCGGCGGCGAGCTCGCCGACCGCCTCGGGGTGACCACGCGCACCGTGCGCCGCGATATCGACCGGCTGCGCGAACTCGGTTATCCCGTGCACTCCAGCCCCGGGACGGCCGGCGGCTATCAGCTCGGCCCGGGCGCCCAGCTGCCGCCGCTGCTGCTCGACGACGAGGAGGCGGTGGCCGTCGCGGTCGGGCTGCGCCAGGCGGCGGGCGGCGGGGTGGAGGGCATCGAGGAGACATCGGTACGCGCCCTCGCCAAGCTGGAACAGGTGCTGCCGGACCGGCTGCGCCGCCGGGTGAGCGCGCTGAGCGCCTTCACCGTGCCCATGATGGGCGGATTCCAGGGCCCCACGGTCGACCCGGAGGTGCTGACCGAGCTGGCGAACGCCTGCCGGGACTGCCGTCAGCTGCGCTTCGAGTACCGCGCCCACGGCGGCGCCGTCAGCCGCCGCACCGCCGAGCCGCACCGGCTGGTGGCCGCGCAGCGCCACTGGTACCTCGTCGCCTGGGATCTGGACCGGGGCGACTGGCGTACGTTCCGGGCCGACCGCATCACCCCGACGCCGCCGCACGGCCCGCGCTTCGCCCCGCGCCGGCCGCCCGCCGAGGACCTGGCCGCGTATGTCCGCGAGGGCGTGTCCACCACCGTGTACGCCGAGAAGGCCACCGTGCTGCTGCGGGTGTCCGCCGAGCGCGCGGCGGAGCGGGTGTCGCCGGCCGCCGGGGTGCTGGAGCCGGTCGACGAGCACAGCTGTCTGCTGCACACCGGCGCCGGGAGCCTGGACGTCATGGTGATCCATATCGCGCTGCTGGGGCTGGACTTCGAGGTGCGGGAGCCGCCCGAGCTGAACGAGCACATCCGGGAGCTCAGGGACCGGCTGAGCCGGGCCCTGAACTGATCGGGCCGCGCCCCGGGCCGAGCGGGCCCCCCGGTCCCGGCCCCCGCTCCGCCTCCGCGGCCGGGGCGAACCGCGGGTGGTGCAGATCGAAGGCGGGGGACTCGGAGCGGATACGCGGCAGCGCGAGGAAGTTGTGCCGGGGCGGCGGGCAGGAGGTTGCCCACTCCAGGGAGCGGCCGAACCCCCAGGGGTCGTCGACCGTCACCTTGGCGCCGTGCCTGCTGGTGTTCCAGACGTTGTAGAGGAACGGCAGCGTCGACATGCCCAGCAGGAAGGAGCCGACGGAGGAGACGGTGTTGAGGGCGGTGAAGCCGTCGGCCGCCAGATAGTCGGCGTAGCGGCGCGGCATCCCCTCGGCACCCAGCCAGTGCTGCACCAGGAAGGTGGTGTGGAAGCCGACGAACAGCGTCCAGAAGTGGATCCGGGCGAGCCGTTCGTCGAGCAGTTTGCCGGTGAACTTCGGCCACCAGAAGTAGAACCCCGCGAACGTCGCGAAGGTCACCGTCCCGAAGACGACGTAGTGGAAGTGGCCGACCACGAAGTAGGAGTCGGTGACGTGGAAGTCCATCGGGGGCGACGCCAGGATCACCCCGGTCAGCCCCCCGAACAGAAAGCTGACGAGAAAACCGACCGCCCACAGCATCGGCGATTCGAAGGACAGCGAGCCGCCCAGCATCGTGCCGATCCAGTTGAAGAACTTCACCCCGGTCGGCACCGCGATCAAGAAGGACAGCAGCGAGAAGAACGGCAACAGTACCGCGGCGGTGGCGAACATATGGTGCGCCCACACCATCATCGACAGCGCGGTGATGGCGATCGTCGCGCCGATCAGCGTCACATAACCGAACACCGGCTTACGGGAGAAGACCGGAATGATCTCGGTGATGATGCCGAAGAACGGCAGCGCGATGATGTACACCTCAGGGTGGCCGAAGAACCAGAACAGATGCTGCCACAGCAGCGCGCCACCGAATCGGGCGTCGAAGACCACCGCCCCGAACCGCCGGTCCGCCTCCAGGCACAGCAGCGCCGCGGCCAGCACCGGGAACGCCATCAGGATCATGATCGAGGTGAAGAGGGTGTTCCAGGTGAAGATCGGCATCCGGAACATCGTCATGCCCGGGGCGCGCATCGTGACGATGGTCGTCAGGAAGTTCACCGCGCCGAGGATGGTGCCGAACCCCGCCAGCGCAAGCCCCATGATCCACATATCGGCGCCCACGCCGGGGGAGCGGACCGCGCTGTTGAGCGGGGCATACGCGGTCCAGCCGTAATCCGGACCGCCCCCGGGCAGCGCCAGACCGCACAGCACGATGATTCCGCCGAACAGAAAGAACCAGTACGAGAGCATGTTCAGACGCGGAAAGGCCACATCTGGCGCGCCGATCTGAAGCGGCATGATCTCGTTGGCGAACCCCGCGAAGGCCGGTGTCGCGAACAGCAGCAGCATGATCGTGCCATGCATGGTGAACGCCTGGTTGTACGCCTCGTTCGACATCAGCTGCAGCCCGGGCCTGGCCAACTCGGCGCGCATCACCATCGCCAGCGCCCCCGCCATCAGGAAGAAGCCGAACGCGGTGATCAGATACAGATGCCCGATCTTCTTGTGGTCCGTGGTGGTCAGCCAGTCCACCAGGATCTGGCCCACGCCCGGTACCCGCGCCGGTCCGGCAGCCGCCGCCGGTGCGGTCTCCGTCCCCATCGGCGCTCCCTTCAGGCAATTTCGGCGGGATTTGGGCTGTGGCCATGATGCGCACGACGGGCGGGCGGGCGCGAGGCTCCGCCCCTCGCGTCACTCGGTTGGCGGCACCCGGGTGCCGCAGCCGGGCGGCGCGCCCGGGTACCGCCGATCGGCCGGGGAAACCCGCGGTTCCCGACTCGGTCAGTTTGTGGCGGAATTGTGTATTCCGTGGGCGTGAGCGGTCGATTTCCGCCGGGCCTTGGGAATTTACTCGGGAGTTGCTGTGAGCCGGTCTCCGTCAATACCGGAGCGGCCTCAATGCGAGAGATTTGCCGGGGAAATCGGCGGAAACTCGCCGTCACCTTCATGCCGTCAACACGGAACACGGACGAGTGACAGAGAAGGAAACAAACCCGGGCGTGTTTTCTGTGACACAAGTGTGACGAGTGAGGGACGCGGTACGGGTGAGTATGTGTCAGCGGTCGTCAGCGGTCGGGGAGAGTCGGGTTCCACCGTCGAGTCGCGGCGCATACGGTGGCGTTATGGCACCTCTACCGACGCCCTCCGCCGAACCCGACGACGATCTCGACAGCTATGTGGGCCTCGACGCCCGGACCGCCCAGGAGCGCGCTCGTGAGCGGGGCTGGAGCACCGTGCGCACACTTCCGACGGGCGCGATCATCACCATGGAGTATCTGCGGGGGAGGATCAACTTCGAGGTGGCCGACGACACCGTGAAGCGCTGCTGGAAGGGGTGACGGCGGGGCGTACGCGCCGAGGCGGCCGATACGGTCGAGGCGGCCGATACGGCGACGCACTCGCCCCTGCCGTCCCGAGCATAGGTCCACGCCGGTTCACCCGTGTCCTTGTG
>NZ_JBSFMM010000245.1:0-16219 GCF_053599555.1 Streptomyces sp. NPDC000941 | reverse complement strand
AACAGGGATCGGCGTCGCGACGCGTCCCGATCCCTGTCGCCCCCCAGGTCGAAAAGTTTCCGCATGCTCCCTTGACACCCCAGCGGGGAGCCGCAACCCTTCAACACATCAACCTGGGAGCGCTCCCACAGTACCTGAGCCATACATAACCCGCACGTTGCCCGCCCGCGCCGATGCACCACAAACCCCCATGCAATGCCACCTTTTGGCCGGGACCGGTACGTCAGGGCGTCAAGGAGGACGCGAATGTTCAGAAGTTCTGGTACGTACCGACGGCGGGCGGTGACCCTCGCGGCCGTGGCGGCGCTGGGCGCCGGGCTGCTCGCGGGCTGCGCCGACGACAGCGACGACGAGAGCGGCTCGTCCGGTGGCGGCAAGGGCGGCAACAAGGGCGGGACGACCATCACGGTCGGCACCTTCGGCGTATTCGGCTACAAGCAGGCCGGGCTTTATGACGAGTACATGAAGCTTCACCCCGATATCAACATCGAGGAAACGTCGATCGAGCGGAACGAGAACTACTATCCGCAGCTGCTGACCCATCTGGGCGCGGGCAGCGGTCTGGCCGATATCCAGGCCATCGAGATCGCCAATATCACGGAGATCACCACCACCCAGGCCGACAAGTTCGTCGACCTCTCCAAGGCGCCCGGGGTCAAGAAGGAGAACTGGCTCGACTGGAAGTGGGCCCAGGGCACCACCAAGGACGGCAAGACGATCGGCCTGGGCACCGACATCGGCCCGATGGCCGTCTGCTACCGCAAGGACCTCTTCCAGCAGGCCGGGCTGCCCACCGACCGCACCGAGGTCGCCAAGCTATGGGCGGGCGACTGGAACAAGTACATCGAGACCGGCAAGCGGTATATGAAGAAGGCGCCGGGCGACACCACCTTCGTGGACTCCGCCGGCGGTGTCTACAACGCGGTGATCTCCAGCAGCGCCAAGCGCTACTACGACGAGAGCGGCAAGGTCATCTACAAGGACAGCCCCGCCGTGAAGGAGGCCTGGGACCTCGCGACCACCGCGTCACAGGACAAGCTGACCGCCAAGCTCCAGCAGTTCCAGAAGTCCTGGGACCAGGCCTTCTCGAACGGCAAGTTCGCCACCGTCTCCTGCCCGCCGTGGATGCTCGGCCACATCAAGGAGAAGGCCGGGGACAAGGCCAAGGACCAGTGGGACGTGGCCGCGGCTCCCAAGCCCGGCAACTGGGGCGGTTCCTTCATCGGGGTGCCGACGGCGTCCAAGCACCAGGAAGAGGCGATGAAGCTCGCCGCCTGGCTGACCGCGCCCGAGCAGCAGGCCAAGGTCTTCGAGAAGCAGGCCAGCTGGCCGAGCTCCCAGGCCGCGTACAGCCTGCCGGCGGTGGCCGACGCCAAGCACCCCTACTTCGGCAACGCGCCCACCGGCAAGATCTTCGCCGAGGCCGCGAAGGGCATCCCGACCCAGGTCCTCGGTCCGAAGGACCAGATCATCGGGTCGAACATCGCCGACATCGGGCTGCTCCAGGTGGACCAGCAGGGCAAGTCCCCCAAGGACGCCTGGAAGGCCGCCACCAAGACGATCGACAACGCACTGGACCAGTGAGCCCGGGATGACACCCCCTTCCGGTTTCACTGCTGGTACGGCCGCGCCCCCCACAGGGCAGGGGGGCGCGGCCCCGCGCGCCGTGGCCGTCAAGGCCCCCGATCCGGGCGAGGAGCGGCGGCGCGCCCGGCGCAGCCGCCGCTACCGCTGGGACATCAAGTACTCCCCGTACGCCTTCGTCGCCCCGTTCTTCCTCTTCTTCGCGGCCTTCGGGCTCTTCCCGCTGCTCTACACGGGCTGGGCCTCGCTGCACCGGGTGGAGCTGACCGACCCCACCCATATGGAGTGGGCGGGGTGGCACAACTACTCCCGGCTGTGGGACGACGAATTCTTCTGGAACGCGCTGCAGAACACCTTCACCATCGGGGTGATCTCGACCGTTCCGCAGCTGCTGATGGCGCTGGGCCTCGCCCATCTGCTGAACTACAAGCTGCGCGGCTCGATGTTCTTCCGGGTGGCGATCCTCACCCCGTACGCCACCTCGGTGGCCGCCGCGACGCTGGTGTTCGTGCTGCTCTTCGGGCGCGACTACGGCATGATCAACTGGGCGCTCGGGCTGGTCGGGATCGACAACATCGACTGGCAGAACGGCACCTGGACCTCGCAGCTCGCGGTGTCCACCATCGTCATCTGGCGGTGGACCGGCTACAACGCGCTGATCTATCTGGCCGCCATGCAGGCCGTGCCCAGCGATCTGTACGAGTCGGCGGCGCTGGACGGCGCCTCGCGCTGGCAGCAGTTCATCAACGTCACCATCCCCTCGCTGCGGCCCACGATCCTCTTCACGGTCGTGGTGTCGACGATCGGGGCCACCCAGCTCTTCGGTGAGCCGCTGCTGTTCAACGGCGGCGCCGGGGCCTCCGGAGGGCCCGATCACCAGTACCAGACGCTCGGCCTGTACCTGTACGAGCAGGGCTGGGTGAACCTCCACCTCGGCCGGGCCTCCGCGATCGCCTGGACGATGTTCCTGATCCTGCTGCTGATCGCCGCCGCCAACGCGATCGTGGCCCGTCGGCTGCGCAAGAGCCAGTGAGTTGCCCGAGGGAGAACCATGAGCGCTGTTATCTCTTCCGGTAGGGCCGCCAAGGCCACCGAGGGCGGGGGGAGCCCGGACAGGAAGGCCAGAAAGGCGAGAAGAGGGGACAAGGGGGCCAAGGGCGCCGGCCGGCAGCTGCACGGTGGCAAGATCACCTATGCCGTGCTGATCCTGTTCACCATCGGCTCGCTCTTCCCGCTGGTGTGGACGGCCATCGCCGCCTCCCGCACCAGTACCCGGCTCGCCGAGACACCACCGCCCTTCTGGTTCGGCGGCAATCTCTTCAAGAACCTTGACGCGGCGTGGAACGACGTCAACATGGGCTCCGCGCTGCTCAACACCACCATGGTGGCCGGGACCATCGCGGCGGGCACCGTGCTGTTCTCGACCATCGCCGGCTTCGCGTTCGCCAAGCTGCGCTTCCGGTTCAAGAATCTGCTGCTGATGCTGACCATCGGGACGATGATGGTCCCGCCCCAGCTGAGCGTGGTCCCGCTGTACATGGCCATCGCCAAGCTGGAGTGGACCGACCAGTTGCAGGCGGTCATTCTGCCCACGCTGGTCAGCGCCTTCGGGGTGTTCTTCATGCGGCAGTATCTGACCCAGGCGCTGCCGACCGAGCTGATCGAGGCCGCGCGGGTGGACGGCGCCAGCAGTCTGCGGATCATCTGGCACATCGTCTTCCCGGTGGCGCGTCCGGCCATGGCCGTACTGGGTATGCTCACCTTCGTCCAGGCGTGGAACGACTTCTTCTGGCCCATCATCGCTCTCACCCAAGCCGGCAACCCGACCGTGCAGGTGGCCCTGACGGGCCTCGGCCGCGGCTATACCGTCGACCAGTCGCTGATCATGGCTGGGGCGCTGCTCGGTACCCTGCCGCTGCTGATCGCCTTCGTCCTCTTCGGCAAGCAGATCGTCGGAGGCATCATGCAGGGCGCGGTCAAGGGCTGACGGCCCGCAAAGCGCCCTGCCCCACCAGACCCGGCGCGCCGGTCACGACCTGGCCGGCGCGCCGTGACCCACCCGTAAACCCGTACCGTCTCACCGCTCACCGAGATCCCCCCACCAAGATCCCTCTCCCTTCCGCCCCGCACCACAACATCGAATGGGAGCGCTTCCATGACGCTGACCTTCCCGCCCGGCTTCCTGTGGGGTTCGGCCGCCGCCTCCTACCAGGTCGAGGGCGCCGCACAGGAGGACGGCCGCACCCCGTCCATCTGGGACACCTTCAGCCATACGCCCGGCAAGACGCTCGGCGGCGACACCGGTGACATCGCCATCGACCAGTACCACCGCTTCCGTGACGACGTCCGCCTGATGTCCGATCTCGGCATGGGCGCGTACCGCTTCTCGGTCTCCTGGTCCCGCGTCCAGCCCACCGGCCGCGGGCCCGCCGTACAGCGCGGGCTCGACTTCTACCGCTCGCTGGTCGACGAGCTGCTGGCGGCCGGGATCCAGCCGGCGCTGACCCTCTACCACTGGGATCTGCCCCAGGAGCTGGAGAACACCGGCGGCTGGCCGGAGCGCGAGACCGCCGAGCGGTTCGCCGAGTACGCCGGGATCGTGGCCGAGGCGCTGGGCGACCGCGTCGAGTTCTGGATCACCCTCAACGAGCCGTGGTGCAGCGCGTTCCTCGGGTATGGCTCCGGGGTGCACGCCCCGGGCCGCACCGAACGGCTCGCCCCGCTGCGCGCCGCCCACCACCTCAACCTCGCCCACGGCCTCGGCGCCCAGGCGCTGCGCGCCGCGCTGCCCGCCCGCGCCCAGATCGCCATCAGCCTCAACCCGGCGGTGGTCAGGCCGCTCACCCAGCAGCCCCAGGACCTGGACGCGCAGCGGCGCATCGACGCGCTCGCCAACCGGGTCTTCTCGGGCCCGCTGCTGCGCGGCGCCTACCCGAGTGATCTGATCGCGGACACCGCCGCCATCACCGACTGGTCCTTCGTACGGGACGGCGACCTCGCCGCCATCAAGCACCCCCTCGACGCACTGGGCATCAACTACTACACGCCCTCCCTGGTGTCGGCCGCCA
This sequence comes from Streptomyces sp. NPDC000941, assembly GCF_053599555.1. Taxonomy (NCBI): domain Bacteria; kingdom Bacillati; phylum Actinomycetota; class Actinomycetes; order Kitasatosporales; family Streptomycetaceae; genus Streptomyces; species Streptomyces sp. NPDC000941. The sequence continues at coordinate 11,567 of NZ_JBSFMM010000245.1, read as the reverse complement.
CCAGCGACGGGCCCGCCACCCGCAACGACGGCCATGGCGCCAGTGAGCACTCCCCCTGGCCGGGTTCGGAGCGGGTGGCCTTCCACCAGACGCCGGGCGAGCGCACCGAGATGGGCTGGACGGTCGACCCGACCGGGCTGCACGAGCTGCTGATGCGCTACACCCGCGAGGCGCCGGGCGTACCGCTGTACATCACCGAGAACGGCGCCGCCTACGACGACAAGCCGGACGCGGACGGCGTGGTCCACGACCCGGAGCGGATCGACTATCTGCGCGCCCATCTGGCCGCCGCCCACCGCGCCATCGCGGACGGCGCCGATCTGCGCGGCTACTTCCTGTGGTCGCTGATGGACAACTTCGAGTGGGCGTACGGCTACAGCAAGCGGTTCGGCGCGGTCTACGTCGACTACCCGACCCAGACCCGCGTGCCCAAGGCCAGCGCCCACTGGTACGGGCAGGTGGCCCGTACGGGTGAGGTAGCGGACGTGTAGGCGCCAGGGACCCGGTCGCGCCCGGCGACCGGGTCGAGCCCGTACCGGCATACGGGCGTGCCTTTCCTCCGTACGGCCTACGCGGGCCCGCCGCGCATGGTCGCCGAGCGGAATGTGCTGGTAAATCTGGCATATCCAGACTCGGTGACGAGGGTGAGGCATGAGAGCAGAACCGGGGCGCCGACCGACCGCACACGAAGCCGGACCCGGCCGGACCCGGGAACGGGCCGGCAAGAGGGTCGGCAAGGGGGAAGCTCTCGCCGACTGGTTCGACGGGCGAATCGGCCTCTTCAAGATGGGCAAGGCCCAGCTGAGAAAGGTCTTCCCGGACCACTGGTCCTATCTGATCGGCGAAGTCGCCCTCTACTCCTTTCTCATCATCATTCTGACCGGCGTCTACCTCACCATGTTCTTCGTACCGAGCATGGGTGAGGTCGTCTATCGCGGCTCATACACGCCCATGGACGGCATCCGCATGTCCCAGGCGTTCGCGTCCACCCTGGACATCAGCTTCGATGTACGCGGCGGACTGCTCATGCGGCAGATCCACCACTGGGCGGCGATCATCTTCGTGGCGAGCATGCTCGTCCATATGATGCGCACGTTCTTCAACGGCGTCTTCCGCAAACCGCGCGAAATCAACTGGCTCTCCGGCGCCGGCCTGCTGATCCTCGGCATGTTCGACGGATTCATGGGCTACTCCCTGCCCGACGATCTGCTCTCGGGTACGGGCATGCGCTTTTTGGAGGGTGCGGTGCTGTCGGTGCCGATCGTCGGCACCTATCTGACGATGTTCATTTTCGGCGGACAGTTCCCCGGCGACATCATCATTCCGCGGCTGTTCACCGTCCACATCCTGCTGATCCCCGGCATCATGCTCGGACTGCTCGCGGTCCATATGATCCTGCTCGTCTACCACAAGCACACCCACAACATCGGACCGGGCAGAAGGGACACGAATATCGTCGGGCCGCCCCTGTGGCCCATCTATGTCGCCAAGTCCGGCGGTTTCTTCTTTCTCGTCTTCGGCGTCCTCGTCATCATGTCGGCCATCGCCCAGGTCAATCCGGTCTGGCTCTTCGGCCCCTACCGCCCCGACCAGGTGTCCACCGACGCCCAGCCAGACTGGTACATGGGGTTCTCCGAGGGCCTGATCCGTGTGATGCCGGGCTGGGAGATCAATCTGTGGGGCCACACCCTGGTCCTCGGGGTGTTCATCCCCCTGGTGATCTTTCCGATGGTGCTGCTGGCCATCTGGCTCTATCCGTTCATCGAGGCGTGGATCACCGGCGACAAGCGCGAGCACCACCTCAACGAACTCCCCCGCAACGCCCCGAGCCGCACCGCCTTCGGGGCCGCCTGGATCGGGCTGTACGTGGTCCTGCTGGTCGAGGGCGGCAACGACCTTTTCGCCACACACTTCGACCTGTCGCTGAACGCCGTCACCTGGGGCAACCGGATCGCCTTCTTCGTGGTGCCGGTGATCGTCTTCATCGTGACCAAGCGGTGGTGCATCGGCCTTCAGCGGCGGGACCGGGAGATGGTGCTGCACGGCCGCGAGTCCGGCATCATCAAGCGCCTCTCACACGGCGAGTACGTCGAGATCCACGAGCCGCTGACCCAGGCCGAGCGGTACACCCTGGTCGCCCACGACCAGCCCGTCCCCATCGAAGCGCCCGCGGAGGTCGACGAGGCCGGGGTCCCCCGGAAGGTCTCCCGGCGGGAGAAGCTGCGCGCCAGGCTGTCCCGCAGCTACTTCGGCCCGCGCGGGCAGATCCCCAAGGCGACGGTGGAGGAGTACCGGGAACACCACCACGAGGAGCCCGAGGAGCGCGAACCGGCTCACTGACCCGAGGGCCCGCCGCGCCGGCGCACCGCGCTTCCCATTCTGGTCAGCGCCTCGCGCAGGATGTCCGGTGAGGTCGCGAAGTTGAGCCGTACGCACCCCGCGCCGCCGGAGCCGAACACATGACCTGAGCTGAGGGCGACTCGGGCCTCGTCCAGGAACATCTTCGCGGGTCCGGCCATATCGCTCACCACGCCGGGGCCGTCGGCCCGCTGATCGCCGTGCAGTCCAAGACCGGTGCAGTCCAGCCAGGCGAGGTAGGTGGCCTGGGGCGGGTGATACCGCACCTCGGGGAGGTGTTCTTCGACGAGCTGTCCCAGCAGGCTCCGGTTGGCGTCGAGCCCGAGCAGCAGTTCGTCGAGCCAGTCCCCGCCGTCGCGGAAGGCCGTGGTGTGGGCGATGATCCCCAGATGGCTGGGGCCGTGACCGACCTCTTCGGGCATACGCCGTAGGTCGTCGGCCGCCTCGGCGCCCGCGATGGCCACGGCGGCCTTGAGCCCGGCGAGGTTCCATGCCTTGGAGGCGGAGGTCAGCGCGAAGGCGTTCTCGGATCCTGGGACGCTGAGAAACGGGGTGAAGGTCGCTCCGGGCAGCACCACAGGCGCGTGGATCTCATCGGACACCACCCTCACCCCGTGCTCCCGGGCGAGCCGCGCGACCGCCTCCAGCTCCTCGCGGGTGTGGACGACACCGGTCGGGTTGTGCGGGTTGCTCATGAGGAACGCGGCGCGGCGGCCGTGGCTCCGCGCCCGTACGAACGCCTCTTCCAGGGCGCCGAGGTCGATCCGCAGATCCGGACCGAGCCGCGCCTCGACGACATGCCTGGTGTCGTGGGAGACGAACGCGTAGAAGGGCGGGTACACCGGCGAACACACGACGACGGCGTCCCCGGGGTCGGTTATCAGCCGGAGCACTTCGACGATGCCCAGCATGACGTCCGGCACGATCGCGGTGTGCTCGATCCGCAGTCCGTCCCACTGCCACCGCTCGCGGGCGAACTCCGCCAGAGCCTCGGCGTAGGCGGTCCCGTACGGGTAGCCGGTGTCGCCCGCGTCGATCGCGGTGTGCAGCGCTTCGGCGACGGGCGGAGCCAGCGGCACATCCATTTCCGCCACCCACAGCGGAAGCACGTCCTCGGGGTGCGCCCGCCACTTCATGCTGGTGCGCTTGCGCAGCTGCTCCAGAGACAGCCGCGCCAGGGGGTCGGTCCGAGTGTTCTGCCTCGTGTTCTGCGACGTGTCCCGCGACGCCTGAGAATCCGCACGCTTCATGCGATCCATCACACCACGCTCCCCCGCCCGGGCAGCAGGTGGTGAACCGGGCTGGTCAGCCGAAGACCTCCGGGGGCGGCGCCGGGGAGGGCGCGGCGGTCGCGTCGGTGACCGGGGCCGCGCCGCCGGTGAAGTCCGCGAGCGCGCGGCCGTGTTCGGTCCGCGCCGGGTGGGGGTCCCCGGCGGCGCGGCGGGTCAGCTCGGCGAGGGGCAGCTCGCGGTCGGCGGCCAGCAGCACGGCGTTGCCGAAGCGGCGGCCGCGCAGCACGGCGGGGTCGGCGGTCAGCGACAGCTGCGCGAACGCCGCGCGCGCGGTGGCGACCTGGGCGCGCAGATGGGCGAGCGGTGGGCCGTCCGCGACATTGGCGGCGTACAGCCCGTCGGGGCGCAGCACCCGGCGCACCTCGGCCAGGAACTCCACGCTGGTCAGATGGGCCGGGGTGCGTGCCCCGCCGAAGACATCGGCGATGATCAGGTCGGCCCAGCCGTCGGGCACCTTGCCAAGCCCCGCCCGCGCGTCCGCACCGCGCACCCGGATCCGGTCGGCGGGGTTCAGCGGCAGTTCGCGCCGTACGAACTGGACGAGCGGCGCGTCGACCTCGACCACCTGCTGGGTGGAGCGGGGCCGGGTCGCCGCGATATAGCGGGCGAGCGTGAAGGCGCCGCCGCCGAGGTGGACGGCGTGGACCGGGCGGCCGGGCGGGGCGGCGAGATCGGCGATATGGCCGAGCCGGCGCTGGTACTCGAAGTCCAGATACGACGGGTCGTCGAGGTCCACATGCGACTGCGGCTTGCCGTCCACCAGCAGGGTCCAGGCGCGCGGCCGGTCCCGGTCGGGCACCAGCTCGGCGAGCCCGCCGTCCACCGGCGCGGCGACCGGCTCCAGGGCACGCCCCCGCGCCGGCCCCCGCTCCCGCGTGGCCGCCGCCCGCTTCCGTACGCCCTTCGCCATGCGCTCCAGTATGCGATGGGCGGTACGGGTCACTGGCAGCGGTCGACGGCCTCGATCAGGCGGGCGGCCTCCCCGAGTGCGGCGCGCAGTTCGGCGGGGTCGGTCACTCCGGTGTACGTATCGCCCGGCGGCACCAGCCAGCCGGTGCCGGTCAGCGGCGGCGACACCGTACCGCCGCCACCCGCCTCGTCGCCGTCCCCGGCGGCGCCGCCCGTGCTCAGCCTGACCCCGCACCCAGGCGTCTGTGCGCATTCGCTGCCCGGCAGGTCCCAGCCCGCCGCGGTGCCGGCGGGCACCACGAAACCGAGCGTGTCACCGGCGTTGTCATGCAGTACGGGGCCGACGCCGTCACGTACGCGACGCAGGATGTCCACCGCCTCCAGCCCTTGACGGGCGGGCACGGTCACGAGGTCACAGTCCTGACACGGGAGATGCTGAGCAGCCGTCCGCGAGCCACTGATGTCCACTCCGGCCTCCCTTTCGACGGGTTGCAAAGAGCTCAACGCATGACAGTGTCAACGGCTACGGCCGAATGCCGCCATAAAGGATGGCACTTCATGGCAAATCGCGGGCGATTTGCTGGCTTTCGCCCCTATCGTCCGAGTGTCGGGCGCGCCCCAGCCGGTACGGTTCTCCTCTCGCCCACACGGGAGCACCGTCAGGGAGGGGCCGCCATGACGCCGCCTCCAGCGTCTTCGCCGCCACAGTCTTCGTTACCGCGGCCGAACACCGCCTTCCGGCGGCTGCGCGGACAGCTTTCCCCGTCCGAGTTCGCGGCGGCCGTACGAAGAGCCGCGCGGGAGATCGGCGAGCAGGTCTCATGTGACGCCCGCTACATCGGCCGCGTCGAATCCGGGGCGATCCGCTGCCCCAACTACGCGTATGAGCGCGTCTTCCGTCATATGTTTCCCGGCCGCACGCTGACGGACCTGGGCTTCTCACCGCGCGAGGCGGTACGCGGCCGCCGGCCCTGGCCCGCCGCACAGACGATCCCCGCGGCGCGCCCCGCGGCAAGCCCCGCACCGGCCCCCGCCGAGAACGGCGACCCGCTGCGCCGCTCCTTGCTGTTCCAGGAGCCGGTCGGCGGGCCCGGCGGCCGGATCGGCGAGCCGGAGGCCGCGGCCGTCGAGGAGGCCGTCCGCCGGATCCGGCTGCTGGACGACCGGCACGGCGCGGACAGCATCTACCCGCACACCGCCCAGCCGCTGAACGCCGCGTACGCCCTGCTCGACGCGGGCGCGCGGCGCCGCTCGATCGCCGACCGGCTGTACGCGGGCGCCGGGGAACTGGCCATCTCGGTGGGCTGGCTGGCCCATGACTCGGGCCGCTTGGCCGACGCCCGCGCGCATTACGCGGAGGCCCTGGCCACCGCCCGCGTCACCGGCGATCCGGCTCTGGAGGCACACGCCTTCTGCAACGCCGCCTTCCTCGCCCGCGACGCGGGCCGCCCTCGCGAGGCCGTACGCGCCGCCCAGGCGGCGCAGCGGGCCGCGGGCCGCCTCGCCTCGCCGCGGCTGCTGTCGCTGATCGCGCTGCGCGAGGCGGGCGGCTGGGCCTGGCTCACCGACCGGTCCGGCTGCGAACGCGCCCTGCTGCGCGCCCAGGCGCTCTTCAGCCGCGGCCCGTCCGACGCCGACCCCGAGTGGATGACCTTCTACGGAGAGGCCGAGTTGGAGGGTCTGGAGGCGCAGTGCTGGTCGGCCCTCGGCGACTGGGGCCGGGCCGTCGAGCACGCCCGCCGCGCGGTCGCCCTGCAGAACCCGCACTTCACCCGCAACATCGCGCTGTTCACCACGGAGCTGGCCAGCGATCTGCTCGCGGACGGCGCCCCGGACGCGGCGGCCGTCGCGGCGGGCCGCGCCCTGGAGCTGATGGACCAGGTCAAGTCCGCCCGCATCCGGCAGATGCTCGACGAAACCGCCCGCGTGCTGCTCCCGCACGGCCGCAACCCGGTGGTGGCCGACTTCCTTGCCCGCTACGAGCCGAAGGGGCGCGACCCTGTCGAAAGGGAGAGCGCGCGCAGGCCCTGAGGAACGAAGGGCCGAGGCTGCGATCGATATGCGGCTACCGCCGCGTGGTCGACCGTCGACAGGGGCTCAGGCGCCCCGGCGGGGGCACCTCCCAGCGGTAGCTGGGGGAGAGCCGAAGGGGGAGGCGCAAAGCTCCTGAGCGTGCAAGCCGCCCGTCAGCCCAAGTGACCCGTGTCGTTCCAGCGCTCGATGGCCGGTTCGCCGTACGCCCAGCCCAGGACGGACAGGGAGGTGGGCTCCAGGCGGATCCGGGCCGCGAAGGAGACGTCGAGGCCCAGCCAGCGCGCGCCCAGCGTGCGCAGGATGTGGCCGTGCGCGAAGACCAGCACGTCGCGGTCGGCCGAGCGGGCCCACTCCACCACCGCGTCCGCCCGCGCCGCGATCTCAGCGAGCGTCTCGCCCTCCGGGACGCCGTCGCGCCATATCAGCCAGCCGGGCCGGATCGCCTGGATCTCGGCGGGGGTCATCCCCTCGTACGCGCCGTAGTCCCACTCCAGCAGCGCGTCCCAGTCCCGCGCCCGGTCGCCGAACCCCGCCAGCTCGCAGGTCTCCTTGGCCCGGACCAGCGGGCTGGTGCGCACCTCGACGCCCGGCAGGCCCGCCCACGGCCCGTGGTGCAGCCGCTCGCCGAGCAGCTTGGCACCGCGCCGGCCCTCCTCCAGGAGCGGGATGTCGGTGCGGCCGGTGTGCTTCCCGGACAGCGACCACTCCGTCTGTCCGTGCCGGGCCAGGAGGATGCGTGGTGCCATGGGGGATTTGCCTTTCACCGGATCAGGGGGGCGGGTTCGGGGGCGTGCGCCTCATCGGGGCGGCAGCGCCGTACCGTCCCATCATCGCTCACCCGTTCCGGACGCAACCCCGGGGGCGATCTCGGCGTCTTCCTGATCGCGCACCCGTCCGCGGGGGGAAGTCGGGCAGGGGGATGTCAGGGCATTCCAGCAGCGACGACCCGCGTTTTCCGGACGCATCTCGGGGGCGGTGCGCGAGTCGCTTGGCCTACACCGTACGGTTGACCGCGCGCCATTTCTTGGCCGCCTGATCTTTTTGGAGAGCGTCCGGATGCCCCAGACCGCGCCCCGCGCCGGAACATGGCAGGGCAGTAGGCCACGTTGGTGGACCGAACTGCCCCTGATAGCTGTGGTGTACGCGGCGTACTCGGCCGGTCGGCTGCTGGCCCGGGGCGACGTGACCACCGCCGTCGACCACGGCCTGGGCATACTCCATCTCGAACAGCGGCTGAACATCGACTTCGAGACCCCGCTCAACAACATATTCACGTCCCACAAGCTGATCGGGATACCCGCCGACTTCGCGTACGCCTCGCTGCACTACGTGGTCACCCCCGTGATCCTGGCCTGGATGTGGAAGCGCCGCCGGGCCGCCGACTACCGGCTGCTGCGCACCTGGCTGCTGGTCTCCACGCTCATCGGGCTGATCGGCTTCACGCTGATGCCGACCTGTCCGCCGCGGCTGCTGGACGCGGGTCACGGCTTCGTCGACACCATGGCGCAGTACAGCTCGTACGGCTGGTGGGGCGGCGAGGCGAGCGCGCCGCGCGGGCTCGGCGGGCTCACCAACCAGTACGCGGCCATGCCCAGCCTCCATGTGGGGTGGGCGCTGTGGTGCGGCGTGGTGCTGTGGCGGCACGGGCGCTCGGCGTGGATCAAGGCACTGGGGGTCGCCTATCCGCTGGGCATCGCCCTCGTAGTGATGGGCACCGCGAACCACTACTTCCTCGACGCGGTCGCCGGGGCGGCCGTCATGGGGCTCGGGCTGCTGCTGGCCAAGCCCGCGCTGCGGCTCGCCGCCCGGATCCGGGCCCGCCTGAGCCCGGTCACCGACGAGGCCGCCGGAACCGCTGCTCCTGCCGTGAATGGCGCTTCAAACCTCAATGTCGCCGCGAATGTCGGTGACAAGTGCGAGACTTCGGCGCGTGAACGGGAACGGATCCCTCGACAGCAGGGCAGGGACGCGGACAGAAGCACGGGCGGCGAGCGCGGCGGTAGGGAGGCCGGCGCGGCGGTCCGAAGCGGCAGCGGCGGCAAGACCGCCGCAGCCGGGGACGGCGCTGCGGCAGCGGCTCGCTGAGCTGCGCGGCCCGACCACCACCCCGCACCCTCTGGACGCCCGCGCGCTGGCCGCGCTAGCCGCCAATCCCGGCTGCCGCCGCCGCGCGCTGCTGGACGGTGCGGGGGTCGACAAGCTAGCGCTCGCCGAGGCGCTGGGGTCGCCGGGATCCTTCGGGCAGTCCCAGTTCGCCCACCAGCGGGGCAATACATTCGAGGCCCGGACCAAGGCGGACGGCGGCGAGGCGCTGATGCGGCTGCTGTACGAGCGGCTGCGCGACGGTTCGCCCGAGCCCGAGCCGGGCAACACCGCGGTCCCCGATCTGACCGCGTTCGGCCCGCAGGGCCGCACGGCGCGTACGGCGCTGGCCCTGCGGGAGGCCACGGAGGCGGGGGGCTGGGCGCTGCTCGACCACCCCATGGTGAGCCTGGACATCGCCGGCTCCCCCGCCTTCCTGGAGCCGGACGCGGTCGTGGTGCACCCCGACGGCTCGTGGACGGTCGTCGAGATCAAGTCCTTCCCGATGGTGGACGGCTCGGCGGACCCGGCCAAGGTGGGTGCGGCGGCCCGGCAGGCCGCGGTGTACGCGCTGGCGCTGGAGCGGGTGGCGGCCATGATCACCGATGCCCCTGATGCCCCCGATACCCCCGATGCTCCTGAGGCCGCGGGGACCCCGGTGCACGCCCGGGTGCGCCATGAGGTGCTGCTGGTGTGCCCCAAGGACTTCTCCAACCTCCCCACCGCGGAACTCGTCGATGTGCGCAAGCAGCTGGCCGTCACCCGGCGGCAGCTGACCCGCCTCACCCGGATCGAGGAGATCGCCGCCGCGCTCCCCGAAGACCTCACCTTCGATCTGCGGCTCTCGGACGACGGCCGCACCGTGACCCGGCCGGTCGACGAGCTGATGGCCGCCGTGGAGGTGGTGGACGCCGCCTACGCCCCGGAGTGCCTGTCCGCGTGCGAGCTGGCCGTGCACTGCCGGGCGCGGTGCCGGGCGGCGGGCGGCGTCGAGTCGCTGGGCCGGGGCGTACGGGGCGAGCTGGGCGGGCTGACGACCGTCGAGGCGGTGCTCGCGGCCGCCCTGGGCGAGGCCGAGGCCGACGGCGAGGGCGTCCGCGGCACCGACAGCCCGGCCCCGACCACCGGTGACCCCGCCGTCGACGCCCTGCGCCGCGCGGCCGCCCTGCGCGCCGAGGCGCTCCTCGCCGCGTCGGGACCCGTCGAGAAGGCAGCGGAGGCGGTGTGTCGCTGATCACGAGCCTGGCCCGGATGGAAGCCGTCCGGGACGGGCGGGCGCGGCCCGTCGCGACGGTCCGCCATCGCCATCTGTCCGACCGGCCGCTGGTCTTTGTGCCGCTGACCACCGCGGGCGAGGCCGGCGCCCCGCTGGGCGCGCTGGTGGGGACCGAGCGGGACGCGCCGCGGCTGCTGGCCGTGGCGCAGCCGCGCGACCGGGATCTGCGGTTCGCGTTCCTCGCCGAGCTGGCGGAGGTGGTGCTGCCGTACCTGGACTCGTACGCGGACGAGGTCGACCTGGAGGAGCGCAAGGAGACCGACCCGGAGACCGGGAAGAAGGTGCCGGTCCAGGTCGAGCTGTGCGCGGACGCCCCGCAGCTGGTGGTGCCCAGCGGCGCGGGGGTGGAGTTCGTACGGCTGCTGGGCCGCTCGATGCGGTTTCGGCGGACGGCCGAACAGGACCCGGAGACGCCGTTTCCCGCGCCCGCGCGGGTGCCGCTGCTCGGGCGGTGGCTGACGCACTACGGGGAGCGGTCCCGGGTGCCCGGTTCGTGTCTGCTGCCGGCGATGACGGACCTGCTGACCCGTCACTGGGCGACCGGGCAGTCCAATCTGGAGGACCAGCATCTGGGCGCGCTGCTGGCCTGGATCGACCCGCCGGAGGGGGAGCCAGGAGACCGGGCGGCGCTGCGGGCCGAGTCGGAGCGGGACGCGGCCGGACAGCTGCTGTGCCCGCCCGCGGGCCCGGCCACCGACCCGGCCTTCGACAACAAACTGCTGGCCCCCGCGATGGCCCGGTACGACGCGGCGCGCATGGCGGCCGCCGGGGCCGTGGACGGGGCCCGCGCGGAGCGGCACCACGCCGAGCTGCACCGCGCCGAGGCCGAGATCCGCGAGCTGATCGCCACCCAGATGCGGCCCACCTGGGACGCGGTGTGGCGGGGTCTCGACCTGCTGCGCGCGCTCCCGGAAGGGGCGCGGGTGACCGAGCGGTGGAAGCGGGACCGCTGGTCGTACACCGGCCACCGGGACCGGGTGCGCGCCGGGGAGCCGCCGCAGCCCAAGCTGGACGACGCGGTGACCGCCGCGCAGAAACTGGCCGCGCGCGAGACCGCGCAGGCGCAGCTGGAGGCGCAGGAGGCGCTGGACGACCCGCTGGTGATGGCGGGGCGGCGGCTGGCCGGGGAGGCGTTCGCCGGTGAGGTCGCCGAGGTGGTCATGGCCTGGTCGGAGGCGAAGGTCCCGCGTCCGCGCCCGCTGGTCACGGTCCGCACCGGGGACCGCCCGCATCTGGGCGAGGGCGTGAAGCTGTACCGGGTGCTGGCCGACGGCAGGACGCAGACCGGGGAGTTCGCGGGCCACGCCGAGCCCACCGACCCTGATGAGGGCGATGCGGGCGCGCTGGTCGTGCGGCTGACCGGCGGCATGGGGCGGGGCAAGACCCCCGAGCAGGGGTCGGTGCCGGAGCCGGGCGACCGGGTGTGCTGGACCCTGTTCGAGCACGCCCCGCGCGGCGGCCCCGAGCTGCCCGACCCGGAGGCCACGCCCTGGACCCACGGCGGCCCGCCCGACGCGGGCGCCGCGCAGGCCCCCGACCCGGTGACCGAGGAGGACTTCCTGTGACCGCCCCGAACCCGGCCACAGAGGGCGCGCCCGGCGGAGCCTCCGCCGGGC
>NZ_JBSFMM010000244.1:0-16236 GCF_053599555.1 Streptomyces sp. NPDC000941 | reverse complement strand
GGTGGCACCCGCGAGCGCGGGTGCCACCGGCGTACGCTCGGCTACGACCAGGCGCCGGCCGCGGCGGCCCGGGTGGCGTAGGTGTCGAAGTCGACGGGGTCGCGCCCGAGTACGCGCCGTACTCCGTCGGCGGGCTCGGCGAAGTGTCCGGCCCGCATCCCGGCGAACAGCGCGTTGAGCTCCGCGGCGGCATCCTCGGAGACCCCCTCGGCCAGGAGCTCGGCCCGGTACTCCTCCGGTGTGAGCTCCACATAGCGGATGGACCGCCCCGCCGCCTTGGCGATCGTCGCCACCGCCGTGCCGAAGGTGAGGGCTCGCGGTCCGGAGAGGTCGTACACCTGCCCGTGGTGGCCGTCCGAGGTCAGCGCGGCCGCGGCGACGTCGGCGATGTCCTGGGCGTCGATGAACGGCTCGGGCACGGAGCCGATCGGCAGGGCCAGCCGGCCGTCCCGCAGCGGAGCGCGCCAGACGGCGTCGTCGTCGAAGTTCTGGTTGAAGTTGTTCGGGCGGAGGATGGTCCACTGCACACCGGACTCGCGTACGGCCCTCTCCGCCGCGGTCATCCCCTGGAAGAAGTCCGCGGGGACCTGGTCGATTCCGCGCCCGGACAGGGCCACGAAACGGCCGACGCCCGCCTCGGTGGCCTGCTTGACGAAGATCGGGGCCAGTGCCGGGTCCTGGGGAGCCATGAGGTACACCGCCGACGCCCCTTCCAGGGCGGTGGGCCAGGTGTCCTGGTCGGACCAGTCGAAGCGGACCTCGCCGGAGCGGGACGCGGCCCGGACGGTCCTGCCCGCCGCCCGCAGGGTGTGCACCAGTCGGCGTCCGATCTTGCCCGTCGCGCCCAGGACCAGAATCGCTTGGTTGCTGCGTGTCGTCATGTCGGCCAGTCAACTGGCCGCGGTACAGGACGGGGCATGGGCCGTAGTCCGAGGATCATGTGCGATCGTCCGGACGGCTATCGTGAGGTTTATGGATCCGTTCGACGATCTGCTGCGAGGTGTCCGCTCGGACGGTGTCGGCTTCAGCCGGACGGAGCTGACGCCGCCGTGGACGCTGCGGTTCACCGAGGGGGCGTCCCTGACGCTGTGTACGCCGCTGCGGGGTGAGGGCTGGATCTCCCGTGGCGAGGGCGAACAGCCGCGGCCGGTCCGGGTCGGGGACACCGCGATCGTACGGGGGCCCGGGCCGTTCGCCCTCTCCGACCGGCCCCGGCCGCAGGGGCCGGCCGAGGTGGCGCCGGCCGATCGTACGGTGCTGGTCGTCGGGACGTTCCAGGTGCGGACTCAGGTGGCGCAGCGGCTGCTCGGGGTGCTGCCCCCAGTGTTGGTGATGCCCGGCAACGACGGGTGTGCGTCGCTGCTCGACTTCCTGGACGCGCAGTCCGCCGCGTGTCCGCCGGGGCAGCAGGTCGTGCTGGACCGCCTGCTCGACTGGCTGCTGGTGTGCGCGTTGCGGGGTTGGCTCGACCGGCCCGGGGCCGTGCCTGTCGGCTGGTTCCGCGCGCTGGGCGACGAGGCGGTCGGCCCGGTGCTGCGGGCCATGCATGCGGCGCCGGACCGGCCCTGGACGCTGGCGGCGCTGGCCGGTGAGGCGGGGGTGTCGCGGACGACGCTGACCGGTCGGTTCGCCGAGCTGGTGGGCAAGCCGCCATTGACGTATCTCACCGACTGGCGGATGACCCTGGCCGCCGATCTCCTGCTGGAGTCCACCGCGACGGTTGCCGCGGTGGCGCACCAGGTCGGATACGCGGACGCGTTCGGCTTCAGCGCGGCCTTCAAACGAATCCACGGGGTGAGCCCCAGCGAATACCGCAAGGCATGCCGCACGAGCGCCGATTGCACCGGCACCGCATGCTCACCGGCCTGACGAGTTCACGCCTCAGCCCGCGAACGCCGGCTTCGGGTTGAGCAGCAGGTGGCGGCCGAGGGCCGAGAGCCACTTGCCCGCGGTCTCCAGCGCCGTGGGCATGGCGGAGGCCCGTGCGGCGAGGGCGGCCGCGCCCACCTCCCCGGCCTCGGCCGCCACGCCCGCCCCCGCCCCCGCTTCGGTCAGGCCCGTTCCGACCGCCGCCGCGCCGAGCTCCAGGCCCGCGACCACCGGTAGCAGTTCGATGGCGAGCAGTGCCAGCAGCCCGACGCCCATGACCGCGGCGGCCAACCGCAGGGCGTCCCGGTCACGCGGCATCCGATTGAGGTATTCCTCGTTCAGCCATGGGGTCAGGGTCACGCCGTACGGGGTCCGGGCGGCCGCTCGGCGGCGTTTCTCCTCGTCGATCAGCTTGCGTACGACCGCCAGATCGGAGTTGTAGGGCATGCGGTGGATCTCGTACAGCAGCAGCCCGTCGATTCCGTAGGGCCAGTTGCGGTTGAACGTCGGCTGGAAGCAGATCCACTCGACGTACTTGTTGCCCTGTTCGTCGGTGTACGGCGGCAGCGGGACGATCCGCTGGTACATGGGGATCGGCCGCCACTTGGAGGCACCGGCCTGAACGCTGTAGGAGGTCAGGCTGAAGCCCTCCTTGATGTCGGGGTCGAGCCTGCGGATGATCTGCTGGAACTTGTTCAGCTTGTAGCCGATGTCGTCTCTGAGGGTGGGCACCGCCTGATTCGCGGTGGAGACCTCCAGCAGTTCCAGTACGATCGGACCGGCCTGCGGGGGCCTGGCACAGAATCCGAGAATGTCGGGGCGCAGCTGCCCGCCGGCCTTGTAGTCCCTGCGGAACTCCTTGACCAGCCGCCCCAGCAACCGGTCAGGCCCCGTCAGATTGGTGAGCAGCCGCGTGTACTCGTTCTCGGCCAGGACGAAGGACGCTTCGGGATAGCGGCCTTTGAAGTCGGGGTAGAAGTAGCCGAACATGGCCCCTTGGGCCCACTGCCACTCCATGGTGTTCTCTTCACCCTTCGCGGTGCCTCGTACCCGCCCCGCGCCCCGGGTGAAGTTGCCCTCGCCGGGGCAGATGGTGATCTGCTGGGTGTCGAGCCCGGAGGCCATGACGCATCAACACCCTTCAGGAGATGGCCGAGAGATTGCTGGTGACCGCGATGTCCGTGCCCGACGTCGGGGTGTATTCGTTCCATTCGGCGATCAGTTCGCCCTTCTCGCCCGGCTGCATGACCGGGAACGGCGCGGCCGGGGACCCGTTGTGGGCGTTGTCGAGCCCGGCGACCTCGATATGGGTGCCGTCGGGAATCCTGGTGATCTTCTGCGCCTCCTGGCTGTGTTCCAGACCGTGGACCGCGTCGATGACGACCTGGGCGCCGACCACGAACCCCGAGCTGGAGGCGACCGGAATGGACACCGGCCGGGTGGAGGGGCCCACCGTGGCGGTCGAGGTGGTGAACACCGCGTCCTCCAGCCGGGTGGCGACCCGGCCGGGGTTGGCGGGCGGGATGCCCGGATAGTTGCGGTCGTCGTAGGCGGCGATCTCCTGGGCGATGGTCCAGTACTGCGAGGGGTTCTCGGGGGCGTTCGGATCGTCGATGACACCGTGCTCGACGAAGTTCACCCACCGCGTCTCCCAGCCCCTGCGAATGGTGAGCACCACCCGCGCGCTGCCCGCGCGCAGAAACGCCTGCCGGTTGGCGTCGGGGTGTTCGATCTCGCGGATGAAGCGCCAGCTCTCGGGGAGGTCCCAGAAGTACGAGTAGAGGAAGCTGACCACGTTCTCCCACTCGATGGCCTGGTTGACGAAGCGTACGACGTCCTCGTACTGGCGGACCGTCGTCCACAGCGTCGAGTCGGGGCCGATGGTGTTTCCCTCGAAGCCGGTGCCGTGTGCCACGTCCACTTTGGCCGCGGTGAACGCGTCGAGGACTTCCTTCGGCATGCTGGGGAACCTGCCGCCGAGCAGGTAGCGCAGCACGTTCTTCATGATCTCGTCGCTCTCTTCACGGCGCAGGGTGAGCGTGTCCACGTCGTTCAGCCGCGCTTCAAGCGCCGCGATCCGGCCGGCGATGTCCTGCTGCTGTGCGTAGTATTTGGTCTGCGCGGCCGTGTAGAGCGCGTTCCACACATCGAACTGCCAGCGCTCCATGGCAGCTTGGGTGGGCTGGACTTCGGCGGTCAGCAGCAGGGACTGGGTGGACACCTGGTCGAAGACCAGGACGAGGACCGGTGTCCCGGTGGCGCCGGCCATGAAGTCGCCGCCGTCGGTGTCCCGCTTGAGCACCGTGTCCGGGGCGAAGATCTTCTCCCCGAAGGGATCGAAGGGCAGGGTGGTGCCCTCGATGGTGAACTGGCCCGAACGGCCGGCGAAGCTCGTCATCCGGCCGCTGATGGTGATGCTCACGATCTCGTACCCGGCGGGGATGTTGAGCGGCATCCTGGTGACGCCGCGGCCCTGCGGAAGCGGCCCGGTCTCCACCGCGTACGTCTGCGGGGGCAGGTCCGGGGGCGGCGGCGGCACCTGCGCGTCGTACTGGTCGGCGAGCACCAGATAGTGCGGCGACTTGGGGGTGGGCGGGTCGGTCTCCGGCGGCTCCGGGTCGCCCTTGCGGACCTCGGCGGTGATGTCGTTGTGCGGGATGTTGAAGACGAACGGCCCGAGTTGGGCCTGCAGCGCCTCCAGCTCCGCGTACGGGCGGCGCATGGTGGCGGCGGGCTCCGGGAGGACGACGTCGTAGGTCTGCCGCATGCCGTACCGGTAGAGGCGGACCCGCCACTTGCGCATGAGGCTGAAGTAGTCGATGCGGATCGGGTTGGTCGCGCTGGGGTTCTTCAGCGTCCTGGTGGTGGTCTGCGAGGTCCCGGTGACCGTGGTCGTGGTGATGGTGACCTTGTGCTCCTGCCGGGCGCGGGTGGACGCCTTCTGGGTCAGGGTGGTGGCGTGCTTCCTGCTGTCGGTCGCCGACTGGGAGGCGGCGTCCTGCCCGGTGTATCCCGAGGTGACGGAGCCGGAGATGACGGGGATGCCGCCGGAGACGGTCCCGGTGATGTTGAACTGGTTGGAGTGCTGCTGCTGTGAGGACGTCGACTGCGACAGCTCGGTGTTGTCCGTGACCCCGGTCTCGCTGAAGGTCTCCAGCGAGTCGGTGACGATCGAGCTGAACTCCTTCTTCTGGACCGACCATTCCTTGTAGGTGACGGCGGTCTCCTCCTGCGGGGCCAGGGGAATGGTGGCGACGAGTTCGCCGCGCTCGATCCCGGCCGGGGTCATCTCCAGCCGTTCCAGGTTCATCAGGCCCATCCGGGGCGCGGCGGTGTTGGCCTCGAGGCCCTTGGCCGCGACCACGGCGGTCTGCAGCGCCTGTAGCGCCGCGCCGCGATCGGATGTCTCGGTCTCCTCCGCGCGCTCGTGGCGCAGGGCGACGACAGCCTGTCCGAACTCTTCGAGTGCGCGGGTGTGGACCGCGGCGAAGGCGGAGAGCGGAGCGGGGGAGAAGGAGGGCGGGGTGAGCAGGTCCCGCAGGGGCTCGGCGAGTTCGGGGTGCCGGTCCCGTATCGCGTTCGCCTCGTCCGGCTGGAGCTGGAGCTGGCGTACGAACGCGGCCTTCGTCAGGGCCTGTCCGATGGGTGGGGTCTCCACGTCCAGGGGGACGAAAGTCGCTTTGTCGATCTCGCGGGTGGACTGGTCGAGCACGGGCGCCGTCACCGGCGGAGTCGTCGGCGGGATTGTGGGAAGAGCCGTCGGCGGCACCGGTGAGGGGATGCTCGGCGTGTCGGTTCCGGACCTGGATCCCGATCCGGACTCGGCGACATGGGTCATGGTGATCTCCACAGAGGGTGACGAGGGCCGCACTCCGGGCCACTGGCCCCGACCTTCGCACAGCGGGTCACTCCGGGACATCTGTTGTGCCGCTGAGCGGATCAGCGCCCCGGGCGCCCTTGCATCGAGGCGCTGATGACCCTCCCCGTCCGTACCACCGAGGCCGTCAGGGGGGACAGCGGCTGAGAGGGGTCGACCAGGGCGCACAGGGCCGCGACGGCCGTGCCGCTGCGGCCGCGCAGGGGGACGGCGACACAGCACACCCCCTCCGCGACCTCCTGACGGTCGACGGCGAACCCGGCCTCCCGGATCTGTGCCGCCTCCCGGGACCACGCCTTGGTCGGCGGGTCGACGGGCAGGCCGGCGGGCGCGCCCGCCACCAGGACCTTTCCCGCGGCGGTCGTCCAGGGGAAGGCCGTCCCCGCTCGCATCGGCGCGAAGGTATCCCATTCGCCCGGGACCGCGGCGGCCGTCAGCGCCCGGCCCTCGCGCAGTACGAAGATCCCCACCGTCGCACCGGTGGCTCTCGCCAACTCGTGGACAGGTCTGCGGGCGAGCGCCAGCATGCCGGGGTGCGGCTGCCAGCCGAGACCGAGCCGGAACATGCGCGAGCCCATTCGGAAAAGGCCGCCCGAGCGTTCCACCGCGCCCAATTCGACGAGTTGTTCGAGGAGCCGGCGTGCGGTCGTCTTCGGTAATCCGCTCTCCGCGGCCAATGCTGTCAGCCGGGATTCCCCGGCCCTTTCCACGGCCTCCAGCAAGGCGAACGCGCCTTCGAGGACCCCGCGCCCGCCACCTGGCATATTCATATCCACCACCGCCGAGCCCGCCCTTCCACCACCGCTGCCGCTTTGTACTCCCTCAGGGAAAGGAAAGCATTCTCGGATGGACGGAGGATAAATTCCCACGTGAAATACGCGACGGTGTTGACAAGCGGGCCCACTCGCCTTTACTCCTGCGCGGTGCGGCCGGTGACGATCGCCACGACCCGCTCCCGGTGGCCCTCCTCGGGCGCCGCGAGGCGTGGTCGGCGGTCTCGCCCGGGGTTGTGGCGGGTTTTCGAGGAGTTTCCTTAGCGTTTTCGCTGTATGGGGCGCCGATGGTATCGGAACGATAAAGGAGGCTTTCGAACGCACGGTCGCCGAGGTCGGCTACCGTATGATCACATCCGGAGCCCCGCAATCCGTTTCGCGGTGGACAGAGGGAGAACATTGCGCGCCTCTTCAGAGCCGCCGAACCCACAGTCGGCGACGAGGGAATCCAGGCGCAGGATTTCCGTCGTTATCCACGCGCAGGACCCGATCTCCCAGGAAGGGGCGGTCGGCCAGCTGCGCAGGCACCCCGAGGTCGCCCTCGTCGATGAGTCGGACGCCCAGGTGGGAGATGTGGCGGTGCTGCTCGCGGACTCGGTCGACGAGACCACGCTCACCGGCCTGCGCAGACTCGTGCACGACGCGAGGCTGCGCGTGGTCCTGGTCGCGAGCCTGATCCGCCGGGCCGAACTGCTCGATGTGATCGAATGCGGCGTCGGGGCCATCGTCTGGCGGCGCGAGGCCACCGGAGACCGTCTGTTCCAGGCGGTACTCGCGGCCTCCCGCGGTGATGGCGACCTCCCCACCGATCTGATCGGCCAACTGGTCAGCCAGGTCGGCGCGCTGCGGCCCGGCGCGGTCGGCCGCCCCGGGGTGCCGCTCGGCCTGGCGCCGCGTGAGACCGACGTCCTGCGGCTGGTCGCGGAGGGGATGGGCACCGGCGAGATCGCCGTCAAACTCGCCTACTCCGAACGGACCGTGAAGAACGTCATCCAGGGCCTGACGACCCGGCTGGGCCTGCGCAACCGCGCCCACGCCGTGGCGTACGCCCTGCGGGAGGGCTACATCTCCTGACGGCGCGCGCCGAGCGGCCATCCGGCCAGGGCCGAACGGTCAGCCGCGGAGCGGCCGGCGGGCCGACCCGGGGCGCGGCTCATCCTGACCGGCCCAATGGGGCCAGCGCGCCGAGTTCGCGGCGGGAGGCGATGCCGAGCTTCGGGTACGCCTTGTAGAGGTGGTAGCCGACGGTACGCGGGCTGAGGAACAGCTGGGCGGCGATGTCCCGGTTCGACAGCCCGTCCGCGGCCAGACGGATCACCTGGAACTCTTGCGGGGTGAGCCGGTCGAGCCCGGACCCCGCCGCAGCGCGCGGGTGCGACACCCCCGTCGCCCGCAGTTCGCCGCGGGCCCGGTCGGCCCAGGCGGCCGCCTCGATGCGTTCGAACGCCTCCAGCGCTGAGCGCAGTTGGGAGCGGGCGTCGGCCTTGCGGCGGGCGCGCCGCAGCCACTCCCCGTACAGCAGCTGGGTGCGGGCCCGTTCGAAGGGCCGCCCGCCCCGGGCGTGCAGCGCGACGGCCTCGGCGTACAGCGGGCCCGCCGCGTCGGCGGGTGCGGTCAGCGCGCGGCAGCGCAGCGCGACGGCGTGGGCCCAGGGCCGGTCGGCCGCGCGGGCCCAGCGTTCGAACTTGGCCAGCGGAGCGGCGGCCCGGTCGGGCTGTCCGCTGCGGGCGGCGGCCTCGACCTGGTCAGGTGCGAGGTGGACGAGGAAGGTGGAGCCGCTGTCCCGGGCCGACGGCGCGTCGGCCGTGGCCTCGAGGCGATTCAGCGCCTGCTCGTGACGTCCATGGACCAGGTCGAGCAGACCGATGGCCATGCTGCCCCAGGACACGGTCCGCAGGGTATGGCGCCCCGCCGCCCGGGCGACGGCGGGCTCGGCGAGCCGCAGGCACTCCTCCTCGTCCCCGGCCGCGGCCGCCAACCAGGCGAGTACGCAGCGCAGATGGTCGGCCCGGTGCGACTGGCCGATGCTCTCGGCGAGCGACAGCCCCTCCTGGGCGTGCGCGCGGGCGTCCTGGTGGTTGCCGAGGTAGATCTCGGTGATGGCGAGGTGCTCCAGCATGCTGGGCAGCCAGCCGATCAGCCCGCCGGCCCGGGCGTCGGCCACCAAGGGATTGAGGATGCGTGACGCCGTCTCCTCGTCCCCGGTCATCATTCCCATCGCCCCCGCGATCAGGCGCTCGCCGGGGTGGGGGGCCGGGGTGGGGACGGTGCCGTACGGGGCGAGAACGGCCTCGGCCAGGGCGTTCATGGGGCCGATCGCGGCCGCGGGGTCACCGGCGATCAGCCGGGCCAGGCCGTTCAGCGCGCGGCTGTACGGGGTCTTGCCGCCGACTGCGAGCAGCCGGTCCGCCGCGGTGCGGGCCAGTTGCGCATGGCCCGCGAAGTAGGCGTCGCGGACGGCTTCCATCAGCATCGCGACGGCCTTGTCCGCTTTGCCCGGGTGATTCCCGTCGAGGGCGCGAGCCCCGTCGATGAGCAGCCGCGCGGCGCGCAGCGGCGACCCGTCCTCGAACTCCACCGTCGCCCGGACATGGGCGACGCGCGCGGCCAGGAAGGGTTCGGCCGCTCCCTCCGCCGCCCGCTCGGCCAGCTCCAGCGCGCGGCGCGGCTCGCCCGAGTCGGTCGCCGCCTCGGCAGCGGCGACCAGCCGGTACGCCCGTACAGCGGGGTCCGGGGTGAGTTCCGCGGCGCGTTCGAGGGCCATGGCCTGCGCCGCGTAGCCGGACCGGCTGCGGGCGCGGTCGGCGGCCCGCTCCAGCGCGGCGGCGGCGCGCTCGTCCGTCCCGGTGGCCGCCGCGGCCAGGTGCCAGGCTCTGCGGTCGGCGGTGTCGTTCGGCGCGTCGGCCGAGGCGTCCCCGAGTGCGGCGGCCAGGGCCCGGTGGGCGTCCAGTCGCCGGTGCAGCGGAGCCGCCTGGATGACGGCGGCACGGGCGAGCGGATGGCGGAACCCCACGGCACCGGCCGTGGTGCGCAGCAGCCCGGACCGTTCGGCCGCCTCGGCGTCCGCCACCCCCGCGCCCAGGCTTCCGGCCGCCCGGAGGATCACGTCGAGGTCGCCCGTCTGCTCCAAGGCGGCGATCAGCAACAGCGTTCGCGAGGGCTCCGGGAGGCGGTCGGCCTGGGCGCCGAAGGCGCTCCGCAGCCGCTCGGTCAGCGGAAGCGAACCGAAGTGGAAGGCGAGTGGCAGCAGTCGTCCCGTCCGCTGCCGCGGGGTGAGGGCGTCGGGCAGTTCGATCAGCGCGAGCGGATTGCCGCCGGCCTCGGCCAGGACACGCTCCCGTACGCCATCGGCCAGTTCGGGGCTCGTCTCGGCCAGCAGCGCGCTCGCCGCCGCCCGACCCAGGCCTTCAAGACGCAGCTCCGGCAGGCCCGTCAGCGGGTGGCCCGCACCGGTCTCCCGGGCCCCGAAGAGCAGCACCACCCCCTCGCCGGTCAGCCTGCGGGCGGCGAACACCAGGGCCTCGGTCGAGGCGCGGTCCAGCCAGTGCGCGTCGTCCACGACGCACAGCAGCGCCCCGTCCCCGGCGAGTTCGGCGAGCAGCGACAGGACCGCGAGGCCCACCAGGAAGCGGTCCCCGGGCTCCGCCGCCGCGAGCCCGAACGCTGCGCGCAGCGCGGCGGCCTGCGGCGCCGGCAGGGCGGTCACGCGGTCCAGCGCCGGGTGGAGCAGGGCGTGCAGTCCGGCGAAGGGCAGCTCGGCCTCGAACTCGATCCCCGTACTGCGAATCGTTCTGAACGGGACGGCCGAGTGCGCCGGGTCGGCGGCCATGGCCGCCACATGATTCAGAAGCGCCGACTTTCCGATGCCGGGGACGCCGCGCACCACGAGGACCCCGCTGTGCCCGCCACGGGCGGCGGCCAGCAGACCGTCGAGGGCGCCCAGTTCCTCCGCCCGGCCGTGCATCACCACGCGGGGCCCCGCCACGCCGTACGGTCACCAGGCCGCGAACGGGGCGCCGATGCCCCGGCCCCTCGCTCTCCCCCTGATCGCAGCACGCTATGACGATACCTAGATCGAGCGGGTGTGCGACCCGCACACCCCAGTCATCCGGCAGATTCCCCCGCCCCCGCCGGTCCCTAGCGTGGCACCCGGGCGAGGCCGCGGAGGGCCTGCCCGGTGTTTGTGCTTGTGTCGCTCGTCGTTGGAGGTATCGATGGACCGTCTTCCCCAGACCGCGGACGTCCTGATCGTGGGTGCGGGACCGGTCGGCCTCGCCCTCGCGACCAAGCTCGCCGCCGCCGGGATCGACGCCGTACTGGTGGACCAGGCCGCGGAGGGGGCCAACACCTCGCGGGCCGCGGTCGTGCACGCCCGGACCCTCGAAGTGCTCCGCGAGATCGACGCGGCCGACGAACTGGTCCAACGGGGCCTGCTCGTCACCCGGTTCACCGTCCGGGACCGCGACCGCACCCTGCTCACCGTCGGCTTCGACGATCTGCCCACCGATTTCCCCTTCACGCTGCTGGTCCCGCAGAACATCACCGAGGAGGTGCTGCTCGCCCGGCTGAAGGCGTCCGGCGGGCGCGTGCTGCGCCCCCACCGGCTGGCCGGTATCAGCCAGGACGCGGAGGGCGTGACCGCGGTCATGGCGGACGGCCAGGAGATCCGGGCGGCGTACGCGGTGGGCACCGACGGTATGCACAGCACGGTCCGGGAGCACACCGGGATCCCGTTCACCGGCGACACCTACGCGCAGTCCTTCGTGCTGGCGGATGTCAGGATGGACTGGCCGCTCGGGGACGACGAGATCCAGCTCTGCTTCGCGCCGGAGGGCGTGGCCGTGGTGGCCCCGCTGCCCGGCGGCAGACACCGCATCGTCGCCACCCAGGACGACGCCCCGGCCCGTCCCGGCATCGGGGATGTGCAGCGGCTGCTGGACGCCCGCGGCCCTCAGGCCCACCCGGGGAAGGTGACCGAGGTGGTGTGGAGCTCGCGGTTCAGGGTGCACCACCGGCTGGCCGACCACTACCGGTCCGGACGGCTGCTGCTCGCGGGGGACGCGGCCCATGTGCACAGCCCGGCCGGCGGGCAGGGGATGAACACCGGCATCCAGGACGCCCTCGTCCTCGGCGGCAGACTTGTCACGACGCTGCGGGACGGCCGGGACGTACTGGACGAGTACGAGTCGCTGCGCCGCCCGGTCGCCGAGCAGGTCGTGGCGTTCACCCACCGGATGACAAAGATCGCCACGGTCGGGAACTCACCGCTGCGCACGGTCAGGAACACCGCGCTGCGCGCCCTGGACTGGCTGCCCGCCGTTCACCGCACCCTGGCCATGAACCTCTCCGAACTCGCCCTCGACCCGGAGCGCGCCCAGGCCGGGTGAACCAGGCGGTACGGAGGCGGGGCTGCCGGCCGGCCGATCCGGCTCCGGCGCGCTGAGCGGCGGGCGCGGATCACCAACTGCTCTTGGTCACCCCGGGGAGTTCGCCCGCGTGCGCCATCTCGCGCAGCCGGATCCGCGACAGGCCGAAGGCGCGCAGATGGCCGCGGGGTCGGCCGTCGACGGAGTCGCGGTTGCGCACCCGGGTGGCGCTGGCGTCGCGTGGCTGGCGGCGCAGTTCCCGCTGGGAGGCGGTGCGTTCCTCGGCGGAGCTGTCGGGGGCGGCGATGATCGCCTTCAGTTCGGCGCGGTGCTCGGCGTAGCGGGCGACGATCGCGCGGCGCCGCTCATTCTTGGCAATCTTGCTCTTCTTCGCCATCAGACCTTTCCTCCCCTGGCGTGGATACGGGCCACGGCGGCCTCGACGCCGATCGCGTCGACGGTCTTGATCCCCTTGGCGCTCAGGGTGAGCCGGATATGGCGGCCCTCGCTCGGCAGCCAGTAGCGCTTGCGCTGGATGTTGGGGTCGAACCGGCGCTTGGTGCGGCGGTGTGAGTGGGAGATGCGGTGGCCGAAGCCCGGTTGCCGGCCGGTGAGTTGGCAGTGTGCGGACATGGTGTTCCTCTCGTTCCGTCGGGTGCTGACGGGAGCACCTTAGCCCATTGATGAAAATGAAAACCAACTTCATGTATGTTGTGGGGCATGGCACGGAACGAACTACGCCCGATCGTCAGACTGAGGTCCACCGCCGGCACCGGCTACACCTATGTGACCCGCAAGAACCGCCGTAACGACCCCGACCGGATGACCCTGCGCAAGTACGACCCGGTCGTCGGCCGCCACGTCGACTTCCGCGAGGAGCGCTGACCGCCATGAAGCCTGGAATCCACCCCGAGTACCGGCCGGTCGTCTTCCGCGACCGGGCCGCCGACTTCGCCTTCCTCACCCGCTCCACGGCCACCAGCGACAAGACGGTCGTATGGGAGGACGGCAGCACGTACCCCGTCATCGACGTCGAGATCTCCTCGGCGAGCCACCCCTTCTACACCGGCACCCAGCGCGTCGTGGACACCGCGGGCCGCATCGAGCGCTTCGAGCGGCGCTACGGGCGCGGACGGGGCACCCAGTGAACGCCGAGCACGGGGGGTACGCCGAGCACGGGGCGCGCGGGTGGCACGGGGGACAGGCGCGGTTGCCCGTCGCGATCGTCGGCGGGCTGCACACCGAGGCCCGCCGGGCCGCCGTCGAGGAGATCCTGCGCACGGTGCCCGGCTCCATCGCGCTGCATCACGACTTGTCGGCCGCCGCCGACGGCGCCGTCCACCGCACCGTACGAGACGCCCGGGGCCTGCTCGCCGAGGGCGACGCGCCCCTGGTGAACAACTGCGCGTGCTGCGCGCTGCGCGAGGACCTGGTCCCCGAGTTGCTGCGGCTGGCCGACGGCGGCGGCCACCGGCTGGCCGTCGTCGAGCTGTGGGAGTCGGTCGAGCCGCAGGCCATGGCCGCGGTCATCGCCGCCGAGGGCGCGCCCCTGGCGCTGACCGGAGTGGCCACCGCGGTCGACCCGGCCCTTCTGGTGCCCTGTCTCGCGGACGGCAACGACCTGGCCGAGGCGGGCCTCGCCGCCGCCCCGACCGATCAGCGCACCATCGCCGACACCTTCGCCCGGCAACTCGAATACCCCACGGTGATCGCCATCGCCGAGGGCGGCGCGGCCGACGAGCCCGCCTGCGACGCCGACCACGCGCTGCTCGCCCAGCTCACGCCCGGCGCCCGGCGGGTGCGTACGGGTGAGGCGGCCCTCGGCGCCGCCCTGCTGGAGGGGTTCGACGTCGCGGCGGCGGCCGCCCGGCAGCATCCGGCGTGCGCGCTGCTGCCGCAGGAGCGCGACGAACACGGCGTGGGCACCCTCGTCTGGCGGCGCGAGCGGCCCTTCCACCCCGGGCGGCTCTACGCGGCGCTGGAGGATCTGGCCTGCGCCGCCGCGCGCAGCCGGGGACGCTTCTGGCTGGCCGACCGCCCCGACACCCTGCTGTCGTGGGACGCGGCGGGCGGCGCGCTGTGCGTGGAGTCCACCGGACCCTGGATGGCCGCGCTGCCGGAAGCGGCCTGGGAGATGATGCCCGCCGAGCGCCGGGTCGCCGCCGCGCTGGACTGGCATCCCCGCCACGGCGACCGCCGCCAGCACCTCACCTTCACCTCACCGGGCCTCGACCGCGACGCCCCGGCGCCAGGAGGCCAGGCGCCGCCGCGTCAACCCGCTCGACGCCGCCGGGCTCACGTACGTGGACTACAAGGACACCGAGCTGCTGCGGAAGTTCATCTCCGACCGCGGGAAGATACGCAGCCGCCGGGTGACCCATGTGACGCGCGGACAGCAGCGGCAGATCGCCCGCGCCATCAAGAACGCCCGCGAGATGGCCCTGCTCCCCTACGGCGCCGTCAGACCAGCGCCTCGTGGACGAAGCACCACCGCCAGTCCTCACCCGGCTCCATCGGCTCCATGATGGGGTGTCCCTCCTCGTGAGCGTGGGCGCGGGCGTGCCTGAGCGGTGAGGAGTCGCAGCAGCCGACGTGTCCGCAGGTCAGGCAGAGCCGCAGATGTACCCAGGCGGATCCCAGGCGCAGGCACTCCTCGCAGCCTTCGGAGGTGCGCGGGGTGACATCGCGGACCATGGACAGATGTGGGTCCGGCTCGAGGGCCATGGCGTTCACCCTTCCTGTGGTTCCTGCTCGTAGGTGACGACCAGTTCGCCGTGCTGGGCGTCGACGCGCACCGTGGCGCCCTCCTGGACGTCGCCGCGCAGCAGGGCGCGTCCGATCAGGGTCTCGACCTCGTGCGAGATGAAGCGGCGCAGCGGCCGTGCCCCGTAGACGGGATCGTAGCCCTCGTGGGCGATGACCTCCCGGGCGGCCTGGGTGAGCTCGACGGCGATCCGGCGCTCGGCCAGGCGCTGCCGCAACTCCTCGAACTGCAGGTCCACGATCCGCTCGATCTGGGGCTCGCCGAGCGGCTTGAACAGCACGATGTCGTCGACCCGGTTCAGGAACTCGGGGCGGAAGTGTGCGCGCAGCTCGCTCATCACCAGGCCCTGGGCGTCCGGTTTGAGCTCCCCCTCGGAGGTGACGCCGTCGAGGAGGTGCACCGAGCCGATGTTGGACGTCATGATCAGGATGGTGTTGCGGAAGTCGACCACCCGGCCCTGGGCGTCGGTGATCCGCCCGTCGTCGAGGACCTGCAGCAAGGTGTTGAAGACGTCGGGGTGCGCCTTCTCGATCTCGTCGAACAGCACCACCGAGTACGGCTTGCGGCGCACCGCCTCGGTGAGCTGGCCGCCCTCCTCGTAGCCGACGTATCCGGGCGGCGCGCCGAGCAGCCGGCTGACGGTGTGCCGCTCCTGGTACTCGCTCATATCGAGGCGGACCATATTGTCCTCGGTGTCGAACAGGGCCGCGGCCAGCGTCTTGGCCAGCTCGGTCTTGCCGACACCGGTGGGGCCGAGGAAGATGAACGACCCGATCGGGCGGCGCGGGTCCCGGATCCCCGAGCGGGCCCGGATGATGGCGTCGGCGACCACCTTGACCGCCTCGTCCTGGCCGATGACCCGCTCCCGCAGGATCTCGTCCAGGCGCAGCAGCTTCTCCCGCTCGCCCTCCTGGAGGCGGGAGATGGGGATTCCGGTCCAGGCGGAGACGATGTCGGCGATCTCGTCCTCGGTGACGACCTCGCGCAGCAGCCGGTGGGCGCCCTGTTTGGCGGCCAGCTGCTCCTCCTCGGCGACCAGCCGGCGCTCCAGCTCCTGGAGCCTGCCGTAGCGCAGTTCGGCCGCGCGGTTGAGGTCGTAGACGTGTTCGGCCTCCTCCGCCTCGCGGCGTACCTCCTCCAGCTCCTTGCGCAGCTCCTGCACCCGGCGGATGGACTGCCGCTCGGCCTCCCACTGGGCGCGTTTGGCGTCGGCATCGGCGCGCAGATCGGCCAGTTCCCGGCGCAGCTCGGCCAGCCGCTGCTCGCTGGCCGGGTCGGTCTCCTTGGCGAGCGCGGCGTCCTCGATCTCCAGGCGGGTGACCCGGCGGGTGATCTCGTCCAGCTCGGCGGGCATGGAGTCGATCTCCGTACGCAGCCGGGCGCACGCCTCGTCGACGAGGTCGATGGCCTTGTCCGGCAGGAACCGGTCGCTGATGTAGCGGTGGCTCAAGGTCGCGGCCGAGACCAGGGCGGTGTCCTGGATCTTGACGCCGTGGAAGACCTCCAGGCGCTCACGCAGCCCGCGCAGGATCGAGATGGTGTCCTCGACGGACGGCTCGTCCACCAGCACCTGCTGGAAGCGGCGCT
>NZ_JBSFMM010000243.1:0-16302 GCF_053599555.1 Streptomyces sp. NPDC000941 | reverse complement strand
CCCTGCCGCTGCGCGGCAGGGATCGCGCGCTGCGCGCGCTCAAGCTGGCTACAGCAAAGGGTGCTGACGGTGCGTCCGGAGCCTGAGTTTTATTCAACTCTCAATTGTAAAATTCCCAAGGATGAAATATATCCGCTGCCCATAAATTAGAAATTGCTGATTCTTTATTGATTCGAGAGCAAAAACCCATCAGCTACAGATAGTTACATTCTGTCAAATATCAGAATGGCATGAGGAATTTTATCTTCTACCGGTCATCTGGCCTGTGATTTGCCAGCGCAGGGATTGCGGCGATGGAGCCCGGAGCGAGGTGTTCCCAGATGATGCCGGGCGGACGTGGGTGAGGTGCACACACGATAGTTTCATCCGAGGTTACAATCAGGTCCACCCGAAAGTCGTGTTCGGACTCGGGTAGGGTTTCATTCACGACTTGGAGAGGGTGGACCGTGGTCGCAATAAGTGTATTTGGGCCGATGAGCCCAGCCTCTTGCAATAGCGCTACTTCGATATCCGAATATCCTGCACCCTTTCCGAGTCGTACACCCTCGGCGTTCACAGCAACGCTGCCGCAGACAACCAAGTCAATTGACGGCATCTCATCCAAGTCTACGGGTTGTGCCACTTTTGCTGCTACGCGGCGTTCGGCAGCCTCGCTCACTGGAATGGTGAGTTTTCCAGGATCCAATAGGTAGAACGGCTTTTCTGTAGCTAGCTTCGGTGATGCCATATAAACTTGCTTGCCATCTTCGAGCGCTAGGGCCCGTACAGGCAGCTGGGCCTTATCCGGGACTGCCTTAATGACCCTCGCGTCCTGCCAAGAAGAGTGCTCAGCAAGTCGCATAGCGGCAGAGTGCGCACCGATGAAGGAAGGGATACGGCCTGTTACATCCCCGTGTGTGGGCTCCAGTAGGGCCCACACACGTTCGCGGACGGCTTGTTTGGCATACTGGATTTGGGCCCTATTCATCGATGCCCTCTTTCTGCTTATGCGGATGCAATGAGATTCAGAAGCCGGTCATTGAGTTCATGCACTACCGTGATGCCTCGCCAGGGTTGCAGTTCACGACCTGCCTGAAAGATGAGGTTCAGCCCGCCGCCACCTCGGTTGCGTTCTACAATGTCAATCGCTTTACCGAGTGTGCCCGCAGCTTCATCTACCTTCCGGTCTCGAATGTACGCAAGCGTCAGATTCCCCAGAGCGATAGCATGAGATTTGGACCCCTCACGCACCTCTTTAGCCGTGCTCTCCAAGACTGCCTGCGCGCGAGCAGTGTCGTTTAGGAAAAGAAAGCAAGACCCAACCAGTCGCCCGAACTGTCCAGGAGAGAACATCGACGCGCCTGCATCGTTGGCATTAACTTGACTGAAATGCCATTCAGCGTTTCTCAATGTTTTTTCGCAGTCTCGGCGTTGCTGCAGCATCGCGTAAGCCTCGGCTGCGTGTAGCACAGCGAGGCCTGCGAGAATATGGCTGGTATTCTCGACCGTGCCGGCGGAGCGCTGTGCAATTTCTAGACCGGCACGCGGGTTCTTCTCGCCGTATAGGGAAACAAAAGAAGTACGTAGTAAGGCCAGCCCCTCAGCAACGGGGTCACGCAATTCACGTGCTGCCTCGGCGGCTTGAGCGAAGTATGTGCGAGGGGTGTCGTGGTCGGTCCTTCCCGAAGCATCCCAGACCAATTGCCCCATTAGAGTGGAGGCCTCCGCCTGTGCGGCGTAGAGATCTCGGCGAACAGCATACGTGGTCGTGTGAGTACGCCAGTACGCGAGTTGCCCCAAATGCTGCCCGATCTCGGCGATTAGCGCCGTAGACGGCTCAGTGACATAGCGTGCCTCCAGGGTTTGCACTTGTTGCCGGAGTTCAGCCACCGTCAATAGGTCCAGGCTTCCGCGGTTCTCCCGCACGTACTGACCGCACGCTTTGGCCCTGGAATCAGTTACAGCCTCGACGGTAGCTCCGGTGTTGGCGGTTCCGTCAATGCCATTTAGGGAACCCTCCCATGGCCGGCTCGGCAGTCCGAGCATTTCGCCAGGAATTCCGAAGCCGTCGGCAATACGTACGATCACTTGTTCACCACGTACGCCACGGACGCCCCGGATGATGTCGCTCACGCGGGAACTCGTCATCTTGCCGATTGCTGCGGCCATGTCCGCATGGCTGGAGCCCGTACGCCTGTTGACGAGGCGGAAGATCTCCCGGAAGTTGCGGGTAGCGCATGCCCGCTGCATCGCCTCGCTCTGCAGCAGGGCGTCAGGAATCGTCAGCGGATAGCCAGCACGTTGCATCTCGCCTTCGTCCATGGCCCACCTAGCAGAGACGGAGAGTGATCTCCCCAGCGTAGCCCCCGGGGCCCGAACGGGGTTCCCCAAACGGGCCGTACCGGGGTTCCCCAAAGTGGGTTGCGGGGTTCCCCGTTCGCGGTTCTCTCGGGAGTCGGCTGCCTCGAAGCTCGTGAGACAAGTGCAACGCGCCCAACAGGTGCCCCCGCGACGGGCAAACGTCCGCGGGCGCGGGCCACCTGCACACCCGAGAGAAAGGACAGGCAGCCGTGCGCAAGAGTAGCCATGGTCACCCGAACGTGGGGACGGTGCTGAGAGATACGGCTACCGACCGCTTGGGCGTGTACATGGGCCGGCGCGGACCGTACACCATGCTCACGCCCCGGCACGGGGGACAGGGAACGGCAGGCACGCCCGGAAGACCTTCGCCTGGCAGAGGTGAGCCGTGCCTGAGCGCGAAGTCTCCGAACACCCCCGCACCGCCGACCTTCAACAGCTCCAGTCGGCGTACCTCATGCACCGAGCCGAATGCGAGACGTGCACGCCCGACCAGTCGTGCGGCATAGCGCAGCGGCTGGAAGCGGTACGGCGGGCGGCAGGGGTGTCATGAGCGCGAACTGTGCGGAGTGCGCCCGCCTGGAGCGCGAGAAGGTAGCGGCGCGCAAGTCCGGAGACCTGAGCAAGGTTACCGACTGCGCCGTGTTACTGAAGCGGCACCCGGACCACAGCAGGAGGCTTGCTGCCGCCAGAAGGGGGCGCGTATGACCCGGGCCATCTACCGATTCCGCGAGTTCACGATCCTGCCGGATCTCCGGCCGGAATCAGAACCGATCACGTCCACCATGCGCTGCAAGACGTGCGGCGAGAGCGGGCCGATGGCAGAAGAGTTCGAAGAGGGCACTGCGTGGGCCGCAAAGCACCTCAAGTCCAACCCTGGCCACCTGGAGTACCAGGAACACATCACGCGCCCGTACCACTTCGAGGCGGGAGCGTGGCAATGAAGGACCGAAAGGCCGTTGAACGGGAAATCCTGAATCCGCCCACCCGTCGGGTCGGTGGCACGGTCGGAGACGACGTCATGACCGTACACAGGCTCACGGAGGGTCGGCCTGTCTGCGGCGCGTCCGGCAATGTGGACGAGTGGCAGCGACGCGTAACGTGCCCCACCTGCCTGTCCAGTGGCTAACCCCGTGCCCCCGCCCCGCTGAGCAGCGTGTCGGCTGGCCCTCGGATCATGCGTGGCCTCCCGTGGCGTGTGGTCCGGGGGCTTCCTCATGCCCTTTGACCTGATGCGTCGATGAGCGAAGCGAACCGTAAGCAGTGCGCCGGAATCCTTACGTAAGGAACGTAGCAACGGCTGTGGCCCCATACGTAATGCCTAGAGCGCGAACCCTACGTGTTCTACTTCGTAATAGAGCTCTGCTGGGGAGTCAATTTCGCTTGAGAAGTCCATCCACGCGGTGTCGAGGGCTGTTTCGTCGCCGGAGACCCATGCGTCGATCAAGTTGTCCCAGCTGCGCCGGCTGAGGCGGATCTCTCGTTCGCTGGCTGTTTTTTGGGCTCCCTGAGCCTGTCTTTGGACGTCGCGCCAGTCGACGGGGGTGACCGTCATTCGTCTGCCGTAGGCTCGTTCTTTGATCTGTTGTGCGATGGCTTCGCGGATATGAGGGGGCGGGGTGTGTCCGGTGCGTTTCCAGTTGGTGGCGCGAAGCTGCCAGTAGGCTTGGTTGAGGCGTTCGCGGCTGGTGCGGCTGGGGGTGCGGGTTTTCCAGCCGCGGCGGGTGCTGGCGGGGATTCCGGCGCGGTCCATGGCGTCGCGTCCGCCGTTGCGGTTGTTGAGGTAGGTCAGTTGGGCTCTCCAGCTGGGTGATGCGTGGGCTGGAGGGATGATGTCCGAGTGCCGCATCAGGTCGAGGACTTCGGCGTTCAGTTGTCTGCCGAAGGCGGTGCCGCCGCTGTCGGGGCCGCGTCCCCAGTCGTGCAGGGGGCCTCCGGTATGCGGCTGACGGGCCATTAGGCGTCTCCCCGGCGCGAAGTTTTCTTCGCCTTGATCTGGTTCAGTGCGCGTCCCTCAAGGAACAGGGGTTTGCCGTTTCTGACAGCTCCCCATACGTTACCGGAAAGATGGAGCTCGTCCGTACCGCCTACGTGAGTGACCGTCAATCCTGCCTGGTATGCACGGATTGCCTTGCGTCGCAGATTGGCGAATGCCTGGCCGCGAATGATGTGCTGCCATTCGGGGCGCCTTAGTTCGTGGTTGTTGCGGCTGTCGCCCATGGTGGAGACCAATTTTGCGTACATTGCCGCGATGTAGTGTTTCGTCAGGTTGTCGCCGTCTGCGATGGCTTGCATTCTGGCTTCATTGAGTACCTGCACCAGCCCTTTGAAGAGGGCCGCGCTTCCCTTGGCGACGTAGGCTTCCCGGATCACCGGTGGTGCGCACAGTTCTCCGTACGACGGTGAAGCGAAATCCTTCAGGCTCAGCACTACCGATGTCGGCACCCATACCGTCCCAGGGGTTTCCCGGTCGTCGCCGAGGGGGTGCGGCAGCTCAGGGTGAGCCCACTGGACCGGGTCGATGCGGCAGATTCCCGAAAGGTCGGGTCCCTTGCCGTAGTTGGCCAGGTCGTCCCAGCCTTCCGGGTTGTGGGTGATCGTGCGGATCGGAAGGTGTGCGGATTGGAGCGCGGCAAGGTAGGCGGCGTTGACGTCGAGCTCGGTCACCTCCGTGCCGTCGGGCACGGCAGGGTTGGTGAACTTCGGGCGTGCCTCCCACACCTCGTCCGCGTTGTCACGCCTCTTGCGGACCAGTGGTTCGGGCAGCTTGGGGTAGGTCGTGTGCTGATAGCTCGTCTCCACCCGTGTTGCCTCGAACAGTTCCATCACATCGGGAATCGCCGAACCGCCGTCGCCGGCCAGTGCTTTCAGTGCTGCGTCGGTGTCGCCGCCGTGTGCCTGAAGTGCGTGGGCCACGCGGTCGGAGATGAAGGTGGACAGGCTGGTCTTTGCGGGGCTGAGGCGCCGCTGTTGCCGTGCGGGGGTTGGTGTGGATGTGGGCTGGGGCTGTTGTGGTGTCGTATTGGTGGCGGAGGGGGCAGGGTGCTGAGTGGTGGCCGCCTCCCGGGCTGGGCGGGGTAGTTGGTGGGATTCCGGTGTAGCGGGGGCGGCCTGTGCGGGGCCGGGGCCGGGGGCTGGGGCGCTGTCGGTGGGGTCGGTGAAGCGGGCGTAGGGCAGTTCGGCGCGCAGCTGTGTGGTGGTCTGGGGGCCGAAGTCGCGTTCGGAGATGTCGATGCGGGCGTGTTCGCCGGTGCGGGTCAGGGTGAGAGTGACGTCTGGGTCCAGTGCGGCCACCGCGTCGGGGAGGTCGGTGTCGAGTACGGCTAGGACCGGGATGTTCCGGGTTCTGGCCAGGTGGGTCAGAACCCGTGTGGCGGTGGGTAGTTCGGGGCCGGAGAGCGGGACCGCGGGGTCGTGGGTGTATTGCAGGCGGTCGATGACCACCAGTGTCAGGCCGGTGATGTCCGGGGCGGTTTGTGCGATGACTTCGGCGGTCAGGTCCGTGCCGTCGTCCATGTGCAGAGGAGCGCCTGCGAGGCGGCGCCGGGTTTCGGCCGCGGCTTTCTCCTCTGCGGTGGTCAGGGCGCCGGTGCGCAGTCGTCGGTAGTCCGCGGGGGTTTCGGCGGCGATGATTCGCGCGGCGATGTCTGCGCGGGTCAGTCCTGACGCCGCGTACAGGACGGGGAGCCCGCGGGTGAGGGCGGTGTGGCGGGCGGCGGCTGCGGCGATCAGGCTTCCGCCGGCGCCCGGGGCTGCGGCGATCAGGGTCAGCGTGCCTGGTCTGAGGCTGCCGAGCGTTGTGTCGAGGGCGGTCAGGCCGAAGGAGGCGGTCTGATCGTGACCGGAGGCGCCGGGCGTCAGTACCTCGTCGAGAGCGTCGTCCAGGGCTGTCAGGCGGCGTGCGGTCGCTGTTGCGTCCGGCGAGGTGGTGGTGGTCTGGCGGGCGGCGGAGGTTCTGGGGGGCGGGAGGGTTTCGGGGGTGGCGGGGAGGAGGGCTGCGACCGGTGTGCGGCGGTGCAGGAGCAGCTGGGGGGTGCCGGAGGCTGCGGCGGTCAGCAGGTCGCCCAGTTTGCTGCGCGCTGTGGTGACCGGTGTGGCCGGGAGGGTGGGCAGCTGGGTCTGCCAGGTGGGGTCCAGGTGGTTGAGCGGGGAGAGTATCGCGCACTTCGTTCCGCGGCCGATCAGTGCGGGTCGGCCTGCCGCTGCGGCGTCTACCAGGTCGTACAAGGCCTTACGTGCCTCATCGATACCCCATCGCCGTACGGCGTCGGCTGTGGTGGTTGTGGTGTCTGGTGTGTCCTGGGCCATGTCTGGTCCTTCCCTCCATACAAGACACGTAAGACACGTAAGAGTTTAGCGTAAGGGTGCTGTGAGGTGCCGGTATCGGTGCCTGTGTGCGCAGGGGGCGGCCGGCGTCGGCTGCGGTGACGGTCCGCGTAAGGAACCGGGCCAGACGAACGGCCGGGCAGTGGGCGAAGTCTGGTTCGCCGTCAAGGCCGACATCCCGAAGAGCGACAGGGGGAAGACCGTCCCCGCGGCCGGCCGGGGCCGATGACTGCGCATGTGTGATGTCGAACGGCCCGCCGGCCCGCGGGCCTGTCGGCGAAATGCCTGACGTGTCCTGGCCGGCGGGCTTGGACGATGTCCGTGCGGCGCGCGGGGCCGGGCGGGCTGCGCCGCGGCACGGGCCTGTGCTGTCCCTGGCTCCGTGACAAGGCGGACGGGAGCGGCCGGCCGGCGGACACCGGCCGGCGCCTCGCGGCGCGCCCACGGTTTGCCTCCGGGCCGGAAGGCAGGCCCGGACCGGTTTCGCTGGTGCCACTCGTGATCGCTGCGCGCGTTGCGGTTCCGCCGCCCGGCCAGGATCAGCCGCCGGGGCTTCGCCGCCTCGTCTGCGGCTGTGTGCCAGATCGTCAGGGCTTGCGTTGTGAGTGCAGCTTTCGCAGGCCGTGCACCGCGTAGTGGTGGCGTGATTTCACGGTGCCGGGCGGAATATCCAGGATGCGCGACACTTCGTTCACGGTGCGCCCGTAGACATGGATGAGCACGAGCGCCTCCTGGTGCTCCTGGGACAGTCCACTCAGCAGGGAGGTCAGTTCAAGGGAGGTCAGGATCGACTCGGTCTTGTCGGCCATTGCCATGTCGGGGCTTTCGGAGGTCAGGATCTCCCGCCGGGCGGGAGCGCTGCGTACCCGGTCGGTGATCAGGTTCCTGGTGACTTTGAGCAGCCACCCGCGGACGGAGCCTTCCTGGTCGCGGAGGCGGTCCAGATGACGCCACGCCTTGATGAACGTTTCCTGTACGACGTCCTCTGCAAGGTGTTGGTCCGTCAGCATCATTCGTGCGTAGGCGAGAAGGGCGTCTCTGTGCTGTTCGACCAGGCCGTCCACGCCGGCTGGCGCCGAAGAGCGCGCTGATTCGTCGATAACCGCTGGCAGCGTCATGATGTGAAGGTCCTGCTTCTGTGCTGTACCGGTGCTCGGTCCCGTCAGGGCGGGGGCTGACTGGTCTCGGAGCCATCCGGCTTTCGATCAAGGAGCGCCGAGGGTAAGCAGGGGTCAGTGCCGAAAGAGTGACGACGGTGCGCTGCTGCACATCACTGGGTGTCGGTGAGGCGACGTCGGCTTTGCTGTGGTGAGGGCGCGGGCGGTGGGGACGAGGGCCAATGGGCTGCGGCACGGGCGCGGCATGGTCACATGTGTCGGCTGGACGCCGTGGACCTGCGTGTATCGCCGGGAGCCCTCTCCCCGGCATGGGCGGCGCCACGCCCTGTGGTGGGCGCCGCTCACCTGTAGTCACGTGTTCTGCGGGGGCCGGTCGGTTCACTGTGCTTGGGGCCCGGACCGTCTCATCGCTGCGGTGGCCTCCGACGGCCTTGCCCGACTCGACTGCTGTGGCACGGTCTCGTGTGCGGCGGCAGGATCCTGCTATGGCCGGTACGGTCGGCACGGTTGCCTTGGAAGCACATTCGGTGGGCCGGTGAGGCCTCGTATGTGCGGGAGGCACAGGATGAAGACAGCCGTGGTCACCGGGGCGAGTTCCGGTGTGGATTCACGGCAACTACGCCACGGCGTTCCGGGTCGAGGACCTGGCGCGGATCGCCGGTATGAGTGTGTCCGCCTTCCACCGTGGTTTCCACGCGGTGACGGAGATGAGCCCGATCCAGTTCCAAAAGCGTATCCGCCTGCAGGAAGCCCGGCTGCTGCTGGCCGGCCGTCCCTGCGACATCACCGGTGTCGGCCTCAGCGTCGGATACGAGAGCCCGTCACAGTTCAGCCGTGAATACCGGCGCATGTTCGGTACGCCACCGAGCCTGGGCGCGGCTCGGCTGCGTTCTGCTCCCGCGAAAGACGGTGTCGGCCCTTCCCTGAGGTGCGTGCGAGGCCGGGCGGCGGGCCTGCGCCGGTCAGCCGGCGGGCTGGGTTGACGCGTTCACGGCGGTGGCGAAGTCGGGCTGCACGCCGAGCTGGGCCCGGGTGCGCGGAGCGGAGGAACGACGGATGCGAGAATCAACTCACCTCGTCAGCAGCGGTGCTGAGGTGAGCGCTTCGGGTGCCAGTGCTCGTGATGAGGACAGCAAGCACACTCCCAACCCCCTGCAACGTCGGGTACTGATCAGGAAGCGGTGGCCGTCGTGGGGTCTTCTTGGAGAGACTCCTGGGCATGCCTGACAACTCGCTGTTCGTCGCCGGCCTCACAGGTGTGACGGCGATCGCGGCCAGCTCGCTGGCGAGCTGGCTGACCAGCAGGGGCAACGCCCACGCTGCTCGGATCCAGGTCGATGCGACCACTGAAGCGCAGCGCCGCGAAGGCATCCGTCAGACTCGGCGGGCCGCGTACCTGGGCCTCATTGAGCAGGCCCAGGGCGTCGCTGACGGGCTCCGGGGAGTCGACGGTCTCTCGACCACCGAGTGTCAGGCCGCCTTGACCGCCCACCGCGACCGGCATCGGCAGCTGCGTCGGGCGGTGACACTGATCGACCTGGAAGGCCCCTCCTCGGTCCAAGTCGCAGCATCGAACTTGTTGATCATGTCGGGCACCCTCTCCACTGCTCTGGCGGCCGTAGTCGAGAACGCCAGCCGGGAGAATCGCCGTGAGTTCCAGGAGACGTTGCGTGCCTGCATTCGGCTGATCACGCCCTTCGTTGACGCGGCTGCCGCGGCACTGAATGAGACGTAGGCACACCGGTGAGCGGCGATCCGGAGCGGCTGAACGTTGAGGAACAAGCTACGTGCTTGTTCCTGAACGCGTGTGGCTTCTGATGAGTGAGCGGATCTAGAGTCGTTCCGCTGGGGATGCTGGTCGGATCTGCTCTGTTGACCTTCGCAGGGGTTGTAGGGGCGTCCTCCGGCAGCGGGAGCACCGGCCTCGGCAACCTGTGTCCGAGCCGGTGCCTGAGGGAAAACGGACTCACCGGCATGACCGGCTGGGCCGGCAGGCAGGGGGAAGCGATATGGCTGCGTCACGGGCGCCTTTGACCCGGGACAGTCTGCGAGTGAAGATTGCCGTGCAGAAGGTGCGGCTGGGAGGTACGGAATACCGTGTGATCCGGCCGGCTGGACCGCTGAAGAACGGGGCGCTTTACAAGGCTCACGGCCATTACCAGATGTACGTGGACCGAACGGACGGCAGGCGCATTGGCACCCTGTGGCTGCTCGCAGCGCGGTCGCCGCGATCGTTGGTCTACCTGCCGATGCGTACCGCTCCGACCGTAGGTGCCGGCGAGGAAGACGGGCAGCCACTCGACCTCGTGCTGGCTCCCCGCACAGTGCAGCTTCGCCCTTCGCGCTGGAAGCGAATCCGGGAGCATCTCAACACGGGGAACACCGTCCGAGAGCTCCGCACCGCCAGTGTGCCGGAGCGAGACCTTCCTGACCTCGATGCCGACTGCATCATTCCGGACAGCCCGAAGGAGGCGAACCAGTTCCTCCTTCGCAAGGATATCTACGCCGAGACGCTGTTACTGACCGGCGGGACCGCAGCCTTCCGGGAAGGAGCCAAGGAGATATTCGCCGTCACAAAGCATGGCCCCCCCGAAGCCGCTACCGAACTCTACATTCCCGGCGCCTGCAACTATCACGTTTGCCGACCCATCTACGACTGGGGCTTGGACACACCGAAAATGCGCAACTGGGAACAATTGCACGTGGAGTTCTGCCCACAATGGGCAAGATGACGATGGCCAGGCAACGGCACTCCCGCCGCGCCGTCGATCCGGCCAGCGGGTCACGCTCTTCCTGCCTCTGGTGAGGCGGCGGGCCATGAGGGTGACGGCGGCCCAGGTAGTCGGTGTTCAGGAGTGCTGGACGAGCCGTTCGTAGTCGCGTGCGCGGCGGCGGGCGTGCATGATCCACGCGATCGGGCGTTCGACGACCCAGCGGCGGGGCGGGATGACGAAGCCGGAGGCGTCCTTGGGGCGGCCGACGGGCTTGACGGTCAGGTTGAGGTGTTGTCCGGCCCGGTCGACGAGCTTTCCGGCATACCCCGAGTCGGCCCAGACGATACGGTCATGCGCTTGAGTCTCTCCCAGCGGGAGGGTGCAGGCTCGAGGTCATGAGCAGCACTGATCTCGACGGACGCTTCGCCGTGGTGGCGGGCGCAAGCAAGGGAACCGGGCTGGCGACGGCACGCCGGCTCGGCAACGCCGGGGCGCGGGTCGTCACCATCGCTCGTACGCCGCCGCAGACCGCGGACCCCCTCTTCGTCCGGGCCGACCTGAGCACCCGCGATGGTGTCGCGTCGGCGGCTGCGGCAGTGGGCGAGCTGGTCGGCGTGCCGGACATCCTGGTGCATGTGGTGGGCGGCTCCCGTTCCCCGGCCGGTGGTTACGCGGTTCTCGACGAGGAGTTGTGGGCGCAGGAGCTGGCGCTCAACCTGTTCCCTGCGGTCCGGCTGGACCGCGAGCTGGTCCCCAAGATGGTGGCGCGCGGATCGGGCAGCGTCCTCCACGTGACCTCCATCCAGCGCCGCATGCCGCTGTACCACTCGACGCTGGCGTACGCCGCGGCCAAGAGCGCCCTGGCCGCCTACAGCAAGGGACTCGCGAACGAGGTCGCCCCGGCCGGTGTCCGGGTCAACTCGGTCGCGCCCGGCTTCATCCGCACCGACGGTGCCGAGCACCTGCTCGCGCGCCGGATGAGCGAGGACGGCATCTCTCGGCAGGCCGCTCTCGAGGACCTGATGCAGGTCCTCGGCGGCATCCCGCTGGGGCGGCCCGCCGAGCCCGAAGAGGTGGCCGAGGTGATCGCCTTCCTTGCCTCGGACCGGGCGAGCGCGGTCACCGGCGCCGAAAATGTCGTCGACGGCGGCACCATTCGGACCCTCTGATCCCCCGCTGTCCTCACCGCGGCCCCGCAGCCGGGCTCCCGGCCTCCGGGCCCGGCATGACTTCTCCCCCTGTTGAACCA
Source organism: Streptomyces sp. NPDC000941 (assembly GCF_053599555.1). Taxonomy (NCBI): domain Bacteria; kingdom Bacillati; phylum Actinomycetota; class Actinomycetes; order Kitasatosporales; family Streptomycetaceae; genus Streptomyces; species Streptomyces sp. NPDC000941. The sequence goes on along the minus strand of NZ_JBSFMM010000243.1, from coordinate 4,558 downwards.
CATGATCCGGGGGGTGGTGTCACCGGTCCCGGAGGCACCGGCAGACCGCTGACAAGGGCAGGACCGCCGCAGCGTCGGCAGGCTCTTCATCACGTGGATGCCGCAGACCGGTGCCGCAGGTGAGGCCGGGTGGACAGAACCTCTCGCCGGAGGAATGCACGTGACCGAACTCGACCAGGTGAACATCTTCGCGGGCCTGGACGCCGGCGGAGAACCGCCTCGCAGATGAGGCGACCCGCATCAGCAACCCGCCACGGGGGCTGCCCCGCCAGGCGACGCGTCGGCCACCTCTTCGCGATGCCCGCAGACGGCACCCGCTACGCGTCACGACCAGCCGCCCCGGCCTGACCGAACCCATAAGGGCACCCCCACCGACCACGACACAGGAGAAGACCATGCAGGACATCCAGGGCTTTGCCGAGGAGTACTTCGGCGCGGCGGTCGACCTCAACCGTGAACGCTACTTCGCGCTCTTCGCCGACGACGTCGTCGTACACGACGACGGCCGCAGCCACCACGGGCTCACGGCGGTGCGCCGCTGGCGCGCCGAGGTCCCTTCCGTGCGCTACGACCTGCGTGAGGCCACCGGTACGGCCACCGCGTGCAAGGCTGTCGCGGAGGTCTGCGGCGACTTCCCCGGCAGCCCGGTCACCCTCCGGTTCGCCTTCACGCGCGACGCACAGGGGAAGATCACCCGCCTGGACATCGAATCCTGACACCGAGACGGCACCGGTCCGGACGCGGACCGGGAGGAGGACACCGTGGCCGAGCGGCTGACCATCGGAGAATTCTCCCGCATCACGCACCTGAGCATCCGCGCCCTGCGCCGCTACCACGAGCAGGGGCTCCTCCTCCCCGCAGAGGTCGACCCGGCCACGGGCTACCGCTACTACACGCCCGCACAGGTCCGGCCGGCGCTGACCATCAGGCGGCTGCGCGAGCTCGACCTCCCGCTACCGGACCTCCGGCGCTTCCTCGAGGCGGAGTCCGCCGACGAGGGCGCGACGGGCCCGGGCGCGGCGCAACAGATCGTCGCCGCCCACCTGCGCCGGCTCGAAGACCGGCTCGGTCGCACCCAGCGAGCGGTCCAGGCGCTGCAAGAGCTCCTGGACCCGCAGGCCCAACGAGCGGTGAGCCTTGAGGTTCTTCCACCTCAGCACGTCCTCGCCGTCTGCCTGGACGTTCCGCCCGGAGCCGAGCTGAGCTGGTACGACGCCGCGATGCGTGACCTGGACGCGGCAGCCGGCCGGCGGCCGGTGCTCCCGCCCGGCGGCCGCTACGAACACACGCTCTTCACCGAGGGCCACGGCCGTGCCACCGTCTATCTCCCGGCCGAGCCGCCCCTGCCGCAAGGAGCGTCTGCTGCCGTGCGGGAACTCCACCTGCCTCAGCGGACAGCCGCCGTCGCCACCCACTGCGGTCCGCACGACGACCTCGACCTCACCTACGCCGCCGTGGGCTCCTTCGCCGCCCGAAACGATCTGCGCTCCGATCGCCTCGTCGAGGAGGTCTATCTCGTCGGCCCGCGCGAGACCGACCAGCCCGATCGCTGGCGCACCCTCGTGGCGTGGCTGCTCGCGTCCGACAGCGGCCGAACGCCGGCGTAGAGGCAGCAAGGCCGGGCGCAGGCCGGGGATGCGAGCGTACTGACGGTCCCGCAGTCCCGGTTCGGCAGCGCGCACAATGGCGGCATGACGGAACACAACGCTGACCACACGTGCGCTGTGACCAGCGCCGAGAGGGTCCTTGGGTTTCAGTCCGGCCCCGTATGGTGTTCTCACAGCCGACGGAGCCCGCAGGCACCTGCTTCACCCGGATCGCGACCGGACACGCCGTCCATGGCGCCTGGGCTCGCGGCGAGCGCCTCGGCCTCCCTGCCCGCGCCGTGAACCGCACGCCCTCGTCCCCGTCCCCGTCCCCGTCATCGTCCTTGATGTTCGCCAGAGCGCGGTGGAGCGTATGGGTCGCTGTCGTGGGCCGGCGGTGTTCCTTCGGTCGGCGCGAGGCCGCCCACCTCGTGTCTTCACCGCGGCGACGCTCAGCGTGAATCGAGCGCGGCGCCGCTGCCGTCCTCACCCTTGCAGGACGTCGGCAACAGGGGTCCTGTCATCACGGGTACGGCGATCTCCCGAAACGCTGGTGAAGCATGTGCGTACCTTCCTGATGGCCGGGCCGCGGATCGTCCGCGGCCGTCACGCGAAACACGGAACACACACGCGCCGCCTTTCACCCCGTGGCACCTCCGCGACATTTCCGTGACCCCGGGCAAGCACTGATCACACGTTGCCGGCCCGCAGGAAACTCCCGCGGCCCACGCGCGAGGGGAGCGCGGGTCGGCGGAAGGTCTCCCGCGCTCCGCGTCAGGCCGGCACCGTCAGACGCAGAGGGAGAACGGGGAGGGACACCCACCCGTCGTCGTCGGCCTGCCATTGCCAGTGGGCGCCCGCGGTGTCGCCGTAGACGACACCTGTCCACCCCGCGCCGCCCGGCCCGCAGAGCGCCTCCAGTTCGGCCGTCTCCCGGGGTCCGGGGGCACCGGCTACCACCACCAGGCCCTTGACCGGGCGCCGGTGCGCGGCGGCGCGAACGGTGCCCGGCGTCCCCTCGTCCCTGGTCGCGGCCGGCGGCTCGGGCTGGGCGAGCTGGTTCAGTCCCGGCGGCACGACGGGCGGGGGTGATCCATCCGCTCCGGCCAGTACGGTCACGGGGGTCCGGGGCCGGTTGCGGGCCACCTCGGCCAGCAGGTTCTGCACGACGTCACGGGCCACCACAGCGTTTCCCGTCACACTGAGCACACCGTCGAGCCGGCTGAGGTCGACGAAGACCGGGCAGTCGTCCCTGTCGGTGCCGACCCTGACCAGGAACGCCTCCCCCGTGTCGGCCCGGGCCGCGTTATCGGGCCGGTCCAGCCAGCCGGCGGCCGGCGCGGTTTGCTGCCAGCGCGGGCCGTCGAGGTGTGTCCACGTGTCGTCCGGGGCCTTTGGTGTCTCCAGCCACGCCGTCACCCTGGCGTCCTCCACCCGCAGAGCACGGACGGGTACGGCCGGGCGCTGCGGGGTCACCGTGAAGTCGCCGAGGGTCCGGTAAGCCCGTCGTACGGCGTCGGCGTCGGCGTCGGCGTCGGCGTCGGCGTCGGCGTCGGCTGCGAACCGAAGGCCCAGGGACCGCCGTGCCGCCAGACGGCGCCGGCGCCGGGCGGGGTCGCCCAGACTCCACGCCGCGCGGCCGGCCGCGGCCCTCCAGGACCGGATCCTGCGACGGCCCACGATGGCCGCCGTCACCAGGGCGAGCACGAACGCGCCGGCCGCCGCAATGGCGGAGGCGAGCGGGATGGCGAACACCTCGGCCGACGACCGGGTCGACGGACCACCGGTCGCCGGCGCCGGCGCGGCCGTGTCCGTGTCCGTGTCCGGGCCCTGGCCCTGGCCCTGGCCCTGGCCCTGGCCCTGGCCCTGGCCCTGGCCCTGGCCCTGGCCCTGGCCCTGGCCCTGGCCCTGGCCCTGGCCTCCGGAGTTTGTGGTCCCGCTTTCCGCGGTCTCCCGGGCCAACTGCACATCCGGCCCCGTCGCATCCGTGGGCAGCCGCAGGATCCAGCCCGGATGGAGGGACTCGTCAAGGCTGTCCAGGCTGTCGCCGTCCTTCTGCACGCGACCACGGTTCAGCGTGAAGATGCCGTCGGCCCGGGCCTGGTCACCGAGAGCGGACTGCGCGATCTCGGCCAGGGTGACCGGCGTGCCACCGGTCTGCGCCGGGTCCTGCACCACGAACACCCTGATCAGGTCATCATCATCGTCGGCGGCGGCCGCAAAGGCACCGAACCCGGCCAGACACATGACCAGCAGCCCTATGAGGGCGTACAGCGGGCGGCGCCACGCCGTCGGTCGTGCCCCGCTCCCGGGCCTTGCTCCGGGACTGTTGCTCATCGTGTCCACCTAGGGTCCTCCGGTATCGGCTTGATGACCAGTACACGGGTGGGGCCGGGCGGATCGTTCGATGACCGGGCGCTGCCTCCTGGGCCGTTGATTGAACCTCCCGGTCAATCGATCCCGTATACCCAGCGTCGCCACCCGGAATCATCCGGGCCCGTTGCACGGGTGCACGGGGGTGAACCCAGCCACCTCGAGGAGCAGTGTCATGCCCAACTTCAACGTCAACTCCGATGAGACCGCCAGCACCTCCCAGGCCCTCCTGAGTGACTTCCCGCAACTCCAGGACAAGCTCACGGAGGTGCGGAACAAGATTCAGAGCCTGCTCGCGGGCGGGTACAGCAAGCCCTGGCCCACACCGAGATGTTCCTGCTGGGCAGCGTGTTCGCGCAGAAGCTGTTCACCGGTACCGAGTCCGACACCGACCAACTCATCGAGGTCACGGACGCCCTGCTTCTGCCCGCGCTGACCAGCGGCGACTGACCCCTCCCCGCCCTCCCCAGCAGACCACCCCACCTCCGTCCGGAGCATTCCGTACGACTGGAATCCCTCCTTGCGCTTGCAGGCGCTCCTAGAAGACTGATGAAGATCTTGGGTTCTGGCCCTGTCGCGTGAGTGGTAGGGCCAGAACC
>NZ_JBSFMM010000242.1:0-16316 GCF_053599555.1 Streptomyces sp. NPDC000941 | reverse complement strand
CCAGCGGCAGGACCATCTCCTCCACCGGGATGTGGTCCAGCGTGCGCGCCCCGGCGACGAAGTGCACGGGCGGATACGGCTGCGTCGGCGACGCAAACCCACCGCATTCCGCGTTATCCACAGGCCCAGCACGCGGGCAGGGCTTGGGGCACTGTGGGGAGATGACGGGGACGGGGGACACGGTCTCGCTCAGCAGGCTGGCGGGTGCTCAGGGAGGGGTGGTGCTGACTGCTCAGGCGCTGTCGGGCGGCTGGAAGCGCGGGCGGTTGAACCGCCGGTTCAGCAACGAGGGGTGGACGCAGGTCTGCGCAGGGGTGTGGGTGGAGCCTGGGCGTGTGGTTGGGCCGATGGTGTTGCTGTGGGCGAACCAACTGGCGCATCCGCAGCTTGTGGTGAGCCATACAGCGGCCGCGGTGTTGCATGACATCGAGACCCGTAGACAGGGTGTGGAGTTCACCGGACCACCCGGGGCCAGGACGGAGGTCCACGGCGGCATGCTGCACCGGCTGCGGCTCGGCGCGGACGAGATCACGACGGTGGGCGGGCTGAGGGTGACCACGGTGGTGCGCACGATGGCGGACCTGCTGCGGGCCAGCCCGCGCGACGACGCGCTGGTGGCGGTGGAGTCGGCGGTGAGCAGGCGGCCCAGTCGATACGAGGACGTGAAGCGGCGCAGGGGGCCATTGACGACGCTGGGAGAAATCGCTGACGCCGTGCAGCGGGGGTCCACCATGCGCGGCAGGAAAGCCGCACGGGAGTGGCTGGCCCTGGTGGACCCCAAGGCGGGATCCCCGGCGGAGACGATCGCCCGGCTGAGGATGCGCGACGCCGGGCTGTACCCCGAGTCGCAGGTACTGCTCACCACCCCAACGGGCAGGCGGGCGTATCCGGATTTCTTCTTCCGGGCGCAGGGGCTGGTGGTGGAGATCGAGGGCTACCGGTGGCACGGCAGCCGAGCTCAGCATCAGCGGGACACGGTTCGCTTCAACGACCTGATGTCGTGCACGGAGGTGCGCCGCATCCTGAGGTTCACGGCGAACGACGTGTACCGGCGCCCTGGAGTGATGATCCGCGAGATCCAGGGCGCCTTGGCACGGTTTCCGGGCGTCCAGACCGTTTCGTAGCGGGCCGGACGCCTGAGGTCACTCGGGCGAGACGAGCGGTGTTACGAACCAACTCGGTGCCCCAGATGCCGCCCGAGCTGAGGTGCTTGCGTTGTTCGGGAGTGAGGGTGGATCCGTACCGACCGCTTGCGGTGAGTATGGGATGGTGACACGCCGACGGCACGGCGTGTCGCCGTCTCGTATCCACCGCGAACCGGGCTGTCCGCAGGGGGCAGGGTCAGGTGAGGGTTTCGCCGCCGTCGACGGTGATGACCTGGCCGGTGACGTAGTTGTTGGCCATGAGGAAGAGGGCAGAGGCGGCGGCTTCTTCGGCGGTGCCGAAGCGGCCGAGGGGAGCGGTCGATCCGGCGGTGGCGATCGCGTCGTCGGAGTCCAGCCCCGGCAGCGAGCGCAGGAGCGGGGTGTCGATCCGGCCGAAACGGACGGTGTTCACGCGGAGCCGTGCGGGGGCGAGTTCCACGGCGAGGGCCTTGGTGAGGGTTTCCACGGCGCCGCCGACCGACAGCGGGGCGGCCATTCCGGGAGCGGGGCGGACGACGAGGATCCCCGAGCTGAAGGTGAGCGAGCCTCCCGCGGGAAGCCGGGTCGCTGCCGCGCGGGCGGCTGCGAAGGCGGGCCAGAGGCGGGAGTCGAAGGTCGTGCGGATGTCATCCGCCGACAGCCCGGTCAGGGGGCCGGCGCCGCTGAGGCCGCCCGCGGTGAGGAGCACATGGTCGACGTGGCCCGCCCTGTCGAAGGCCCCGGCGAGGACCTGCTCGTCTCCGCCGTCGCCGGGAACGCCCAGCACGGCGTCGTCGGGGTCCTCGGCCGGGCCCGCGCTGCGCACCCGGGCGACGGCGGCCTTCAGCCGGTCGGGGTCGCGGCCGACCAGCACGACGCGGGCGCCGACCGAACGCAGCAGGACGCCGGCCGCCAGCCCGATGCCCGAGCTTCCGCCGATGAGGACGGCGGTGGTACCGGAGAGGGCGCTCGGCAGCGGTGAGCGAACGGGGATGGGGGTCGGCGTGTTCAAGGGAGGGCCTTCCGGTAGGGAGAATAAACCATCTAGTTGTTTTATTGCTGAGGCTGATACTGCTGCCTGGGCGGAGAGGTGTCAACCGGATGGTTTAATTCGTTCATGGCCTATGACGCGGAGGACACCAGACGGCGGATCTTCGACGCCGCTGCCGCCGAGTTCGCTGAGCACGGCCTGGCGGGAGCTCGGGTCGACCGGATCGCGACGGTCGCCAGGGCCAACAAGCAGGCCATCTATCTGTATTACGGGAGCAAGGAGAAGCTGTTCGCCGCCATCCTGCGGGCGAAACTCGAGGAGGTCCGCCTCTGCGTCGCCATCGATCCCGATGCGGTGGGCGAAACGGCCGGGCAGCTCTTCGACTGGTACCGGGAACACCCGGAGCTGATCAGGCTGCTGCTGTGGGAGGCGCTGGAGGCGTGCGACGAACCCGATGAGAGCGAGCGCAAGCGCCGTGACGGTTTCCGCGAGAAGGCCCGCCGGCTCGTGGACGTAGGCGGGGCCCACCACCTTCCCGAGGCCGCACGCGTGCGCGCCGCGCAGGACCTGTTGTTCACCCTCATGGGACTGATCGCCTGGAACTTCGCGGTGCCCAAGATGTGCCGCACGATCCTGGACGAGGAAACCGACCAGGCCGCCCTTGCCCGCCGCCGCGAGACGGTGATCGAAGCTGCTCGCACACTCGCCGCCACCGCCGGACGCCTCCACGGCGGGGTCTCGGGGTAACGGGACTCGGCCGAACCCGCCCCCTGCGGTGAACAACGACCACGGCGGGGCGGTGCGTCAGCGGCGTCAGGCAGGCGCGCAGCGGGCGGCCCGTTCCAGCAGGAGGTCGCGTTCGCGGGCGTTGTGGGTCTGGGTGGCCGCCCGCTCGAATTCGGCGCGGGCCTCCGCGGCGCGGCCCAGGCGTTCCAGGAGGTCGCCGCGGACGCTCGGCAGCAGGTGGTAGTCCTTCAGGGCCGGGGCGTCGGTGAGGGAGTCGACGATTTCAAGGGCGGGCGCGGGGCCCTGGGACATGGAGATGGCGACGGCTCGGTTGAGTTCGATCACGGGGGAGGGGGTCAGGGCCATCAGCCGGCCGTAGAGGGTGGCGATGGTGGCCCAGTCGGTGTCCTCGTAGCGGACGGCCTGGGTGTGGCAGGCGGCGATGGCGGCCTGGAGCGAGTACGGGCCGTGGCCGGCGCGGTGGAGGGCTTCGACGCCGCGGCGGATGAGGAGGCGGTTCCATTTGGCGCGGTTCTGGTCGGCGAGGAGTACGGGTTCGCCGTCGGGGCTGGTGCGGGCCGGGATACGGGAGGCCTGGAACTCCAGGAGCGCGGCGAGGCCGTGGACCTCGGGTTCCTTGGGCATCAGGCCGGCCAGGACGCGGGCCAGGCGGAGGGCGTCCTCGCACAGGGCGGGGCGGACCAGGTCGTCGCCCGCGGTGGCGGAGTAGCCCTCGTTGAAGATGAGGTAGATGACTTCGAGGACGGAGGCGAGGCGGGCGGCGCGGTCGGCGCCGTACGGAACCTCGAAGGGGACGTCGGCCTTGGCCAGCGCGCGTTTGGCGCGGACGATCCGCTGGGCGACGGTCGGCTCGGGGGCCAGGAAGGCGCGGGCGATCTCCTGGGTGGTCAGCCCGCCGAGCAGCCGCAGGGTGAGCGCGGCCCGGGCCTCGGTCGACAGCACGGGGTGGCAGGCGGTGAAGATGAGCCGCAGCAGGTCGTCGTCGATGTCGTCCGGGGTACGGTCCGCGAATCCGGGCTCGGACGGGGGCGTCTCCGTGAGGGACCGGCCGACCTCGGCCAGCTTGCGCGCGTACGTCTCCTTGCGGCGTACGAGATCGATCGCGCGGTGCTTGGCGGTGGCCATGAGCCAGGCGCCCGGCTTGTCCGGGACGCCCGACTCCGGCCACTGCTCCAGCGCGGCGACCAGAGCGTCCTGCGCGAGCTCTTCGGCGATGCCCACATCGCGCACGATGCGGGTGACACCGGCGATGATCCGCGCGGACTCGATTCTGAAGACCGTCTCGATCGCCTGGTCTGCTGCAGGGCTTGCTCCCGTCACGTCCACCCATCAGAGCAGCCGCACCACAACGAGGCAAGCGCGACCGGTCAGCCCTCGGCGATCTCGCGGACCTCGGCGGTGATGGTCCAGTAGTCCTCGTGGGTCTGGAGGAACCGCTTGGTCCACTCCAGCGCCTCGGCCTTGTCCTTGGCCTGGACGATCGAGTAGCCGCCGATGACCTCCTTGCTCTCGGTGAAGGGCCCGTCGGTGTAGCTGAGCTTGCCGCCGGACCAGGTGACCCGGGTGCCTTCGGAGGTGGGGGTGAGCCCGGCGGTCTCCAGCATCACCCCGGCCTTGGTGATCTCCTCCAGCAGCGCGCCCATACGCTCCATGAGCTCGGGGCTGGGGCCCTCGGCGGGGGCGTTCTGCTCGTCGATGCGGATCAGCGTCATGAAGCGCGGCATGGTGACTCCTTGGTTCTTTCGTTCCTTGGTTCTGCGGTTCTTTGTTCCCTGCTTTCACCCTTGCGTCGAACGGGGCACGGCCGGATCGACAGCCCCGGCAAAAAATCTTCGGGGTATTTCCGCACCGTGCGGCCGTGGGCGCTCGGGCGCACGATGGTAAGGACGTCGGCAGGGAAGAGGATGAGTACCGGTCGCCCACCACCCCGTCATCCCCTACGCCGCACCCGCCAGGCGGTGCGCGGCGGCGGGAGCGAGCGCACCGATCGGATGCTGCGGACGCTGCTGCGCCGCCGCAAGGAGCCGCTGACCATCTCGGACGTCACGGTCGTCGACCGGCCGCGGCTGCGCCGGGCGGTCGCCGCGACGGCGGTGGGCAACATGATGGAGTGGTTCGACTTCGGCGTCTACGCGTATGTCGCGGTCACCCTCGGCAAGGTCTTCTTCCCGTCGAGCTCACCGGCGACCCAGGTGGTGTCGACCTTCGCCACCTTCGCGGTCGCGTTCCTGGTGCGCCCGCTGGGCGGGCTGGTCTTCGGGCCGCTGGGGGACCGTATCGGGCGGCGGCGGGTGCTCTCGACCACCATGATCATGATGGCGATCGGCACCTTCGCGGTGGGGCTGCTGCCCAGCTACGCGGCCATCGGCTTCGCGGCCCCAGTGCTGTTGCTGGCGTGCCGGGTGGTGCAGGGGTTTTCGACCGGGGGCGAGTACGCGGGGGCGACCACGTACATCGCGGAGTTCGCCCCGGACCGGCGCCGCGGCTTCCTGGGCAGCTGGCTGGACTTCGGGACGTTCGTCGGTTACTCGCTGGGGTCCGGGGTGGTCACGGCGCTGACCGCCGTGCTCGGCGAGCGGGGGATGGTGGACTGGGGCTGGCGGGTGCCGTTTCTGATCGCGGGGCCGCTCGGGCTGATCGGGCTGTATATGCGGCTGCGGCTGGAGGAGACCCCGGCGTTCCGGCGGGAGGCCGAGCGGGCGGCGGAGGCGGTCGGCGCCGGGCGCGGGGACGTGGACCCGGTGGAGGAGGCGCGCCAGTCCGGTAAGGGCAGGCTGAAGGAGATCTTCACCCGGCACTGGCAGGCCGTGCTGATCTGTATGGGTCTTGTGCTGCTCTACAACGTCACCAACTACATGGTGACGTCCTACCTGCCGACGTATATGACCTCCACGCTCGGCCAGGACGCCACCACGGCCCAGGTGCTGGTGCTCGCCACCATGATCCTCGTCGCGTTGACGATCACCGTGGTGGGCCGCTCCTCCGACCGCTGGGGGCGGCGGCCGATGTTCATGGCCGGCAGTGTGGCGATGATCGCGCTCGCGATCCCGGCGGTGCTGCTGATCCAGGCGGGCGGGATTCTGATGCCCGCGGTGGGCTGTGTGATCCTCGGGCTGCTGCTGGTGATCTTCGCGGGGACCAGCGCGGCCACGCTGCCCGCGCTGTTTCCGACCCGGCTGCGCTACGGCGCGCTGTCGATCTCGTTCAATATCTCGGTGTCGCTGTTCGGCGGCACCACCCCGCTGGTCGCCTCCTGGCTGGTGGCGACGACCGGCGACAACCTGGTGCCGGCGTACTACCTGATGGCCGCGGGCCTGATCGGGCTGGTCTCCGCGCACTTCCTGCACGAGACCGCGGGCAAGCCGCTGCGTGGTTCGGGGCCCATGGTGGAGACCGTCGAGGAGGCGCGGAGGCTGGTGGCCGTGAGCCGGGCCCGGGCCGGGCGGCGGGCGCGGGATGTGTGGATCAGGCTGCGCCACCCGTGGGCGGCGCAGCGGCACCACCGGGACGGGGACGAGGGGCGGTGAGTTCGGTTCGTCCGACGCGTGCGGGTGCGGGGTTTGGAGGCGCACGATGGAAGTACGGCACAGGAGGTAACGCCATGTTGGAAGTCAAGACGATCGATAAGCCCGACGAGCGGCGCGACTTTCCCCGGGGCCACATCGAGGCTCTGCATCTGACCGGCCTGGATTTCGCCGTCGGCACCTTCGAGCCCGGCTGGCGCTGGAGGGAGTCGGTCCAGCCCATAGTCGGGACGGAAAGCTGCGAGGTGCCGCACCGCGGGATCATGACCCAGGGGCGGATGCGCGTCCGGATGGACGACGGGGCGGAGTCCGAGATCGGACCCGGCGATGTCTATGTCGTCCCGCCGGGGCATGAAGCCTGGGTGGTCGGTGACGAACCGGCCGTGTTGTACGACGTCGCCGGTGAGATGGCCACCGACTACGCGAAGGCGAAAGGTCCGAGCTGAGTGGCGATGGGGGACAGGGGCGGCGCCGGGCGGGGCCCGGTGGCGCCCCTCGTGTTCACGCCCGGCCCAGCGCCCTGGTGAGCGTGATCTCGATCAGCACCCGGTCCGGGTTGGGGGAGGGGGTGCGCTCGTAGCGCTCGGCGTAGCGCCGCACCGCGTCGTCGATGAGCTCGGCCTCGGTACGGATCACCGCCCGGCCCTCGAGCGTCGCCCACCGCCTCCCGGCCAACTGGCAGACGGCGACGGCCGCGCCGGAGGGGCCGGCCGCCTGGATATGGGCGACCTTCCGGCTGTGCTTGTTGGCGATGACGCGAGCGATTCCGGCCGCCGGGTCGTATGTGACACCGACGGGGACCACATGCGGCGTGCCGTCGGGGCGTGGTGTGGTCAGGGTGCACACATGGCGCTCGCGCCAGAAGGCGAGGTAGTCGGGGCCGGGGTCGCGGGGGTCGAGGGCCATGGTGGTCAATCTATCGGCTGTGCTGTTCACGGTGGCCGCCGCTCCCGACCCCTCACGCTCGAGCACTTGAGTGGAATAGACTCAACTTTACGGATGTCGGGCACGGCAGGGATTGAGTACGAATTGAGTGCCACCAGCGCGATGAGGAGGAACACGGGGACGTGGACGCCGAGCTGACCAACAAGAGCCGGGCGGCGGTGAGCGCCGCCAATGACCGAGCCGTCTCCGCGGGGCATGCGGACCTGACGTCCGCGCATCTGCTCCTGGCCCTGCTGCAGGGCCAGGACAACGAAAACCTGATGGATCTGCTGGCCGCCGTGGACGCCGATGTGGCCGTCGTACGGGACGGCACCGAGCGGCTGCTGGCCGGGCTGGCGAGCGTGCGCGGGTCGACCGTCGCCCCGCCGCAGCCGAACCGCGAGCTGCTTGCGGTGCTCGCGGACGCCGCCGAGCGGGCCAAGGACCTGGGCGACGACTACGTCTCCACCGAGCATCTGCTGATCGGTGTCGCCGCCAAGGGCGGCCGGGCCGGTGAGCTGCTGGCGGAGCAGGGGGCGGGCGCCAAGAAGCTGCTCGCCGCGTTCGAGAAGGCGAGGGGCGGACAGCGGGTGACCAACGCGGACCCGGAGGGCACGTACAAGGCCCTGGAGAAGTTCGGCACCGACTTCACCGCCGCCGCGCGCGACGGCAAGCTCGACCCGGTCATCGGCCGGGACCAGGAGATCCGCCGCGTCGTACAGGTGCTGTCGCGGCGCACCAAGAACAACCCGGTGCTGATCGGCGAGCCCGGCGTCGGCAAGACGGCCGTCGTCGAGGGCCTGGCGCAGCGGATCGTCAAGGGTGATGTGCCCGAGAGCCTGCGGAACAAGCGGCTGGTGGCGCTGGACCTGGGCGCGATGGTCGCGGGCGCCAAGTACCGCGGTGAGTTCGAGGAGCGGCTGAAGACCGTCCTGGCCGAGATCAAGTCGAGCGACGGCCAGATCATCACCTTCATCGACGAGCTGCACACCGTGGTCGGCGCGGGCGCCGGCGGCGACTCGGCGATGGACGCGGGCAACATGCTCAAGCCGATGCTCGCCCGCGGTGAGCTGCGCATGGTGGGCGCCACCACGCTCGACGAGTACCGCGAGCGGATCGAGAAGGACGCCGCGCTGGAGCGCCGCTTCCAGCAGGTGCTGGTCGCCGAGCCGACCGTCGAGGACACCGTCGCCATCCTGCGCGGACTCAAGGGCCGCTACGAGGCGCACCACAAGGTGCAGATCGCGGACGGCGCGCTGGTCGCCGCCGCGACCCTGTCCGACCGCTACATCACCTCCCGCTTCCTCCCCGACAAGGCCATCGACCTGGTCGACGAGGCGGCCTCCCGGCTGCGTATGGAGATCGACTCCTCGCCCGTCGAGATCGACGAGCTCCAGCGCTCGGTCGACCGGATGAAGATGGAGGAGATGGCGCTCGCCCGGGAGACCGACGAGGCCAGCAGGCAGCGGCTGGAGAAGCTGCGCCGCGACCTCGCCGACAAGGAGGAGGAGCTGCGCGGGCTGACCGCGCGCTGGGAGAAGGAGAAGCAGGGCCTCAACCGGGTCGGCGAGCTGAAGGAGAAGCTGGACGAGCTGCGCGGGCAGGCCGAGCGCGCCCAGCGCGACGGGGACTTCGACACCGCGTCCAAGCTGCTGTACGGGGAGATCCCCGCGCTGGAGCGCGTGCTGGAGGAGGCCTCCGAGGCCGAGGCCGAGGTCCAGGAGGGCCGCGGCACGATGGTCAAGGAGGAGGTCGGCCCCGACGCCGTGGCCGATGTGGTCGCGTCCTGGACCGGCATCCCCGCCGGGCGGCTGCTGGAGGGCGAGACTCAGAAGCTGCTGCGCATGGAGGACGAGCTCGGCAGGCGGCTGATCGGCCAGCTCGAGGCCGTACGGGCCGTCTCCGACGCCGTACGCCGCACCCGGGCCGGAATCGCCGACCCGGACCGGCCGACCGGATCGTTCCTCTTCCTCGGCCCGACCGGCGTCGGCAAGACCGAGCTGGCCAAGGCCCTCGCCGACTTCCTCTTCGACGACGAGCGGGCCATGGTCCGCATCGATATGAGCGAGTACGGCGAGAAGCACAGCGTCGCCCGGCTGGTCGGCGCGCCCCCCGGCTACGTCGGCTACGAGGAGGGCGGCCAGCTGACCGAGGCGGTGCGCCGCCGCCCGTACAGCGTGGTGCTGCTCGACGAGGTCGAGAAGGCCCACCCCGAGGTCTTCGACGTGCTGCTGCAGGTCCTGGACGACGGGCGGCTCACGGACGGCCAGGGCCGGACCGTGGACTTCCGGAACACCATCCTGGTCCTCACCTCCAACCTCGGCAGCCAGTACCTGGTGGACCCGCTGCTCGGCGACGAGGAGAAGAAGCAGAGTGTGCTGGAGACCGTGCGGACCTCCTTCAAGCCGGAGTTCCTGAACCGGCTGGACGACCTGGTGGTCTTCACCGCGCTCAGCGGCCCCGAGCTGGCCCGCATCGCCGAGCTGCAGATCGACCGGCTCGCCGAGCGCCTGGCCGAGCGGCAGCTGAAGCTGGACGTCACCCCGGCCGCGCTGGCCTGGCTCGCGGAGGAGGGCAACGACCCGGCGTACGGGGCGCGGCCGCTGCGCCGGCTGATCCAGACGGCGATCGGCGACCGGCTCGCCAAGGAGATCCTGGCGGGCGAGGTCAGGGACGGCGACACGGTCCGGGTGGACCGGATCGGCGACGATCTGCTGGTGGGCCCGGCACAGTAACAGTCCGCCCGCACTTGCACGTCGGGGGCGGGTGTGAGGGAGGATGGCGGTATCCAGACGAAGGGAAATCCACGGTGAGCATCGACCCGTCCTCGATTCCGAATTTCGGGGGCCAGCCCGAGCCGCAGGGTCCGACGGGCCCCGTGCTGCCCGACCAGGACCTGGTCAAGCAGCTGCTGGAGCAGATGGAGCTGAAGTACGTCGTCGACGAGGAAGGGGACCTCGCCGCGCCGTGGGAGCAGTTCCGCACCTACTTCATGTTCCGTGGTGAGGAGGAGCAGCAGGTCTTCTCGGTCCGGACCTTCTACGACCGGTCGCATGAGATCGAAGAGAAGCCGCGACTGCTCGAAGCGATCGACGACTGGAACCGTCGCACGCTGTGGCCGAAGGTCTACAGCCACACCAACGACGACGGCACGGTCCGGCTGATCGGCGAGGCGCAGATGCTGATCGGCACCGGCGTCAGCCTGGAGCACTTTGTGTCCAGCACGGTCAGCTGGGTGCGGGCCTCGATCGAATTCGACAAGTGGCTGGTCGAGCAGCTGGGCCTGGAGGCCGATATCGAGTCCGACGGCGACGACAAGCCGGACGACGACGAGGCCTGAGGACGACGGGGCCTGACGACGAGGCCCTGACGGCGACGAGGCCTGGCGGCCTGAACCGCCCCGGGCCTTGATGACGGCTGCGGCCTTGATGAGGCCTGCCTACATCGGGATGCGGGCCACGGTCAGCAGATACGTCCCATAGACGAAGGAGAGCCCGGCCAGCGCGCCGCCAATCAGCATGGCGGTGCGCGGCCGGGCTCTCGCCATCGCCACGGCCACCGGGAGCAGGAGCGGGAAGGCGGGCAGCAGGAAGCGCGGCTTGGAGGCGAAGTAGCCGCTGCCTCCGAGGGTGATGGCGACCAGCACCAGCGTGTAGATCAGCAGCGAGAGCGGCGGCCGGTCGGCCGTGAGCAGTGCGAACAGCAGCAGTGCGACGGCCAGGATCACCAGCGCCACGAAGTACGCGAACGCCGCCTTGCTGATCAGCAGGTTCCGGACGAACCGGAGGGCGTTCACGCCGAAGTCGAACCGGGACCCCCATTCGTTCTGGACGGCGAAGTAGCCGTGCCAGCTGCCGCGCCGGTAGCCCACCCAGGCCAGATAGCCGAGCCACCCCAGCGGCGAGAGCGCGGCGCCCGCCCACACCCGCCACGACGCTTGGCGTCCCAACACTTCGGCGGCGGCTGAGCAGCAGACCGCCGCCACGACGGCGATGCCGTTGGGCCTGGAGGCCCCGGCCAGCAGGGCCAGCGTCCCCGCCCACAGCCAGCGCCGGGTCAGGACCGCGTACAGCGACCAGGCGGCCAGCGCGGTCAGCAGCGGTTCGGTGTACGCCATGGACTGCACGATCGCGTGCGGCAGCAGCCCCCACAGCACCACCAGCGCCGTGCCCACGCGCCGCCCGTGCAGCCGCTCCCCGACGGCGTGGATCCCCCAGGCCGCCACCCCCGCCGAAACCCAGGCGACCACGAGCCCGGCGGTCACCGCGGTGATGGGCAGGAGGGTGGTGAGGGTCCGCATGAGCGTCGGGAACAGCGGAAAGAAGGCCATGTCGCTGAAGGTGACGCCGTGCTTGGCGGGGTCCGGCGGGAGGGTGCTGTTGTAGCCGTGCCGGACGATGCCCATGTACCAGACGCTGTCCCAGGAGTAGCCGAGCAGCGTACGCGGATGCTTGCCGGCCCACCCGGCCCAGACCGCCACGCACACCAGCCCGATCAGCCGGCCGGCGGCGTACAGCCCGAGCGCGGGCGCGGCCCGGCGCAGCGAGGCGCACAGGCGGGTTGTGGCACTGAGCGGAACCGGGGGTGGCGCCGGGGGCTCCGGGGCCCGTATGGGCGCGCTGGTGTCGGCGGACACGGGGCACCTCCGGAGGGGGTACACGCGGCTGTCGCGTGCCGAGCCCCGGGAATGCGGCGGGGCCCGGCACACCACGACCATGTGCGACGCCGCGCCCGCCCGCGACCGGGGTGACCCGTACGGGGGGCCGGGGCCGGCTCAGCCCGCGAGGCTCTTGAGGCGGGTCGCCGCCTCTTCGAGGACGCTCTCGCGCTTGCAGAACGCGAAGCGGACGAAGGGGGAGCCCTGGTCCTGGTGGTCGTAGAAGACGGCGTTGGGGATCGCGACGACGCCGCAGCGCTCGGGGAGGGCGCGGCAGAAGGCGAAGCCGTCGGTCTCGCCGAGGGGGCGGATATCGGTGGTGATGAAGTACGTGCCGGAGGGGCGGAAGACCGTGAAGCCCGCGTCGGCGAGGCCGCCGGCCAGCAGATCGCGCTTGGCCAGCAGGTCCTCGCGGATGGTGTGGAAGTAGCTGTCGGGCAGGCGCAGCGCCTCGGCGACCGCGTACTGGAAGGGGCCGGAGGAGACGTAGGTGAGGAACTGCTTGGCGGAGCGTACGGCCGCGACCAGCTCCGCCGATCCGGTCACCCAGCCGACCTTCCATCCGGTGAAGGAGAAGGTCTTGCCCGCCGAGCTGATGGTGACGGTGCGCTCGCGCATACCGGGGAAGGAGGCGAGCGGGGTGTGCTC
The DNA here is from genome assembly GCF_053599555.1 of Streptomyces sp. NPDC000941. NCBI lineage: Bacteria > Bacillati > Actinomycetota > Actinomycetes > Kitasatosporales > Streptomycetaceae > Streptomyces > Streptomyces sp. NPDC000941. The sequence goes on along the minus strand of NZ_JBSFMM010000242.1, from coordinate 3,701 downwards.
GGCGCCGAACACCAGGTGCTCGTAGACCTCGTCCGTCACCACCAGCAGATCCCGCTCGGTGGCGAGCTCGGCGACGGCGGCCAGCTCCTCGCGGGTGAGGACGGTGCCGGTGGGGTTGTGGGGGGTGTTGAGGAGGATGAGCCGGGTGCGGTCGGTGACCGCGGCGCGCAGCTCGTCCAGGTCGAGCCGGAAGGCGGCGCCGTGCTCGGTGGCGTCCGGGCGGAGGGTGACCGGGACGCGGGTGCCGCCGGCCATCGCGATGCACGCGGCGTACGAGTCGTAGTACGGCTCCAGGGCGATCACCTCGTCGCCCGGCTCAAGCAGCGCGAGCAGCGAGGCGGCGATGGCCTCGGTCGCGCCCGCGGTGATCAGCACCTCGCGGTCCGGGTCGTACGACAGTCCGTACCACCGCCGCTGATGCTCGGCGACGGCGGTGCGCAGCTCGGGGATGCCGGGACCCGGCGGGTACTGGTTGCCGCGGCCGTCGCGCAGCGCGCGGACCGCCGCTTCGCGCACCTCTTCGGGGCCGTCGCTGTCGGGGAAGCCCTGGCCGAGGTTGATCGAGCCGGTCTCCACGGCGAGCGCCGACATCTCCGCGAAGATCGTGGTGCCGAATTCGGCCAGGCGGCGGTTGAGCAGCGGTCGTCCCATGGGGGTCATCCTCCGCCCAACCTCTGGACTTCCTCAACTCCGCTTTGACACTCCCAGGGCCCGGGCATCGTTCACAACAGGTACGGACCGGTACCTCGCTACGGGGGAAACGGAAGGGAGCGTGAGGTCCGATGGCCTTCATGGTCGTGCTGATCGTGGTGGCGTTCGCCGTCGCGGCGCTGGCCGCGCTCGGCACCGCGCGGACCCGGCGGGCCAGGGCCTGGGGCACCTCCGCGTACGGCGGCAAGTCCCATGGCAGCTGGTGGGCCGGCTCCGACGGATTCGGGGGACACAGTCACGGGGGTCACGGGGGACACGGGGGACACAGCGGAGGACATCACCACTCGTGCGGTGGCGGCGGGTCGTCGTGTGGGGGCGGCTCGTCTTGCGGCGGCGGCGGAGGTGGTGGCTGCGGAGGGGGCAGCTGACTCACGGGGGGTCGGCTTCTCCATCCGCCCCGTGCGCCCGGCGTGCCAAGGCACGCCGGGCGCACGGCTGTTGAGCGCCAGTGCCTATTGAACACATGAACTGATAGGCGCCCGCAGGGGTGGAAACCTGGCGAAGATGGGTAAAAACGATGTGGCGCGCGCTCATTTCATGATTCCGTATACCACCGACCCTACGGACCCCGCGTGAGCCCGAGTCGGCGCATCCGAACGCGCCCGGCTCACGGCGGGGCGGGCCGGCCCATCTCTTCCCCCTGCGCTGTTTGCGGAGCCGACCCATGCTCACGACCCTCAAGACTGCCTACACCGACACCCGCGCCGACGACCTCGCCTGGTCCCTGGGGCGGGAGCCGCTCCCGGCCCTGGCCGTGCTCGATCTGCGACTGCGCGAGTTCTCCGTACAGTTGAGGCTGCTCGGGGCCTCCCATCAAGTCCTCATGGAGGGCGAGGAGGGCTCCTGTTCGGAGACCGTGGCCTGTATGTCGGGGAACAGCACCCCGCTGCCGATGGGCGTCTCCACGGTCGTCGACGGCCGCGAGTACGAATTCGCGGCGCGCGTCGAGGAACTGTCGCGCGGTTCGTTCGCGGGGCGCGCGCAGGAACTGCTCGCGCTGGTGGCGGACCATCCGCACGGGCTGGCCGGCACCTTCCCCGGCAGTCCGCACGCGTTCACGGCGATGGTCGCGCAGTGCCGCGAAGGGGTGCTGAGCTGGCGGACCTGGCACGCCTATCCGCAGGAGGGGCGGCTGGTGGCGACGCGTACATGTGTGGGGGCGCGGGTAGCGGCGGTGCTGTGAAGCCCCCTTCCGGGGAGTGGGGCTAGGCACGGATGAGCGGCGGGCAATGCATCCGTGTGGGTGACGGGGCATGGGTGATATGTAACGTAGCGTGCCCTTCGTGATCGATTCGCCGGTGCCCGCCGCCCCGAGTTCCGCGCCGAGTTCCGCGCCGAGCGACGCCCTGAGTTCCGCGCCGAGCGACGCCCCCGGCGCTGCGCCGAGTTCCGCGCCGGGCACGCCGTCTCTCGTCGAGCCGGAGCGCCCGGCGCGGCTGCCCGTCCCGGCCGGGCTCGGCCGCTTCGTCGTGCTCGGCACCGTCTTCGTCTGCGCCGCCTGCGGGCTCGTCTACGAGCTCGAACTGGTCGCCCTCGCCTCCTATCTGATGGGCGATTCGGTCACCCAGGCGTCCGTCGTGCTGTCGGTCATGGTCTTCGCCATGGGCCTCGGCTCGCTGCTGGCCAAGCGGCTGCGCTGCCGCGCCGCCGTCGGCTTCGGCGCGGTCGAGGCGGTGCTCGCACTGGTCGGCGGCTGCTCGGCGATGGCGCTGTACGCGTGCTTCGTATGGTCCGGGCAGTCGCGCGCCGCGCTCGTCGGCTTCTCGCTGGCGATCGGGGTGCTGATCGGCGCCGAGGTGCCGCTGCTGATGACCCTCATCCAGCGGGTGCGGCGGCAGGACGCGGGCGGCGCGGTCGCCGATCTGTTCGCGGCGGACTATGTGGGCGCGCTGGTCGGCGGGCTGGCGTTCCCGTTTCTGCTGCTGCCCGCGCTCGGCCAGCTGACCGGCGCGCTGGTGACCGGCGCGGTCAACGCGGTCGCGGGCGGGGCGCTGGTGCTGTGGCTGTTCCGCCGCGATCTGAGCGCGCGGGCGCGGTGGACGCTGGTCGTGACCAATGTGGTGGTGCTCGCGCTGCTGGCCGCCGCCGCGGCGCTGACCCCCGCCTTCGAGCGGGCCGCCCGGCGGGCCGTGTACGGGCCGGACATACGCGTCGCCGTACGGACCGGCGTCCAGGAGATCGTGCTGACCGGCGGCGGGGCGGACGGGCGGCCGCTGTCCCTCTTCCTCGACGGCCGGCTGCGGGTCAGCGGGCGCGATGAGCTCCGCTACCACGAGGCGCTGGTCCACCCCGCGATGGCCGGACCGCACCGGCGCGTGCTGGTGCTGGGCGGCGGCGACGGACTCGCGGTGCGCGAGGTCCTGCGGTACGGCGGGGTCGGCTCGGTCACCGTGGTCGAAATCGACGCCGAGGTGGTGCGGTTGGCCCGCACCGACCCCGGGCTGACCGCCCTGAACGCGCACGCCTACCGCGACCCGAGGGTGCGGGTGGTCACCGCCGACGCGTTCGACTGGCTGCGCCGGGCGGACGGCGGGGACGGTGCGTACGGCTCGGGAGGCGGGCCCGCCTCGCGTACGCCCGGTGCGTACGACGTGGTGGTCTGCGATCTCCCCGACCCCGGCATCACGCCCAGCACCAAGCTCTACTCCCAGGAGTTCTACGGACTGGTGGAGCGCGCGCTGGCGCCCGGCGGACGGCTCGCGGTGCACGCGGGAACGCTGAGCGCGCGCCCTCGGGCGTACTGGACGGTCGAGGCGACGGTGCGCTCGGTCGGCCTGCGGACCGCGCCGTACACGGTCGGCAGGCAGCCGCCGGGCTCCTCGGGCGGGCCGGACCGCACCCCGGACCGCGCCCCGGGCGGGGTCGCCGCGGCGCCGCAGGACTGGGGCTTCGTGCTGGCCGGGCGCGCCCCCGTACGGCTGGGTCTGCCCGGCCACGGGCCGCGCCCGCGGTCCCTCACGCCGGGCGCGCTGCGGGCGGGCGGGCGAGAA
>NZ_JBSFMM010000241.1:0-16365 GCF_053599555.1 Streptomyces sp. NPDC000941 | reverse complement strand
GGGCGAGGTCAGCGGCATGACTCTCCTGTGCCTGGGGCGGGGATGCGGGTGCTCCCATGATGCCGTCCGGCCGTCACCGGGCGGCTGCAAACTACGACCGGTCCAACACCTGATGCGCGGCCATTCACGCACCCGTGTTGTGAATCCCGTGCGTGCTGTTGACTGCACCCCATGCCCCAGGACATCGAGCCGCGCCTGCTGCGCGCCTTCGTCGCCGTCGCCGACGAGCTGCACTTCACCCGCGCCGCAGCGCGGCTGTACGTCGCCCAGCAGGCGCTCAGCCGTGACATCCGGCGGCTGGAGCGCGAGCTGGGTGTGGAGTTGTTCGTACGGACGACCCGGCAGGTGGCGCTGACCGCCGAGGCGGATCGGCTGTTGCCGTACGCGCGGCGGGTGTTGGCGGCGCAGGAGGAGCTGGTCGCCGCGTTCGGGGGTGGTGGGGCGGGGGCCGGGCGGCCGCTGGTGGTGGATATCAGTGCGCCGATGTCCACCGGGAACGAGGTGCTGGCCGAGGCGCGCGGGCGGATCGCGCCCGAGGTGGAGCTCGTGGCGCACTTCCACAGCGGGCTGACCGGGGCCGCCGCCGAACTGCTCGCGGGGCGGCTGGATGTGTCGTTCGGGCGGGTCGGCGGGCTCGACCCGGCCGTGCTGGCGCGTCTGGACCACCAGCTGGTCCGCTACGAGCGGATGGCCGTGGTGCTGCGCGAGGACCACCCGCTCGCCAGGCTTCCCGAGGTCCCGCTGGACGCGCTCGCGGGGGAGACGCTGTACGCGGCCGCGGGCAACGCCGCCACCGCCGAGTGGACGGAGCTGGCCGCGCAGCTGTTCGCGGGGCGCGGCATCGGCATGGCCGAGCCGTTTCCGCAGATCGAGGGCGCCGAGGAGTTCACCCGGGTGGTGGCCAAGCGGCGCTGGTCGGTGCTGGCGAGCACGGTGTTCATCTCGATGCCGGGCACCGTGCTGCGGCCGCTGACCGGCCCCGTACCGCTGTCGCCCGTCTCCATGGTCTGGCGGCGCGGGCTGCGCCACCCGGGCCTGGACGCCCTGCGGGCGGCCGCGGCGGCGCTCGGGGCGGCCGGGGGCTGGCTCGACGCCCCGCCCGGCAGCTGGCTGCCGAGCCCGGAAGCGGCGGAGGCCGCCGAGGCGGCGGCAACCCTCACCACGCCCTCCGCTCCCGGGTGAGAGCAAGGTTTCTTCCGCGTCACCTGCCGCCACAGCGCGGAAATCCGTACTTCCTACCGTCGTCAGGCAGCGAATCCGCGCACCAGCGGCGACATCCGAGTGAGATCTGTGGAGGCGTGATGACTGCCCCGAACACCACCCCCGCACGCAGGGGGGGCCGCTGGATCGAACAGTGGGACCCGGAGGACGAGACCTTCTGGAACGAGAAGGGCGAGAAGATCGCCACCCGCAACCTCCTGTTCTCGATCCTCTCCGAGCACATCGGCTTCTCCATCTGGAGCCTGTGGTCGGTGATGGTCCTGTTCATGGGGCCGGAGTACGGGGTGGACCCGGCCGGGAAGTTCTTCCTGGTCGCGATGCCCACCCTGGTCGGCGCGATCCTGCGGGTCCCCTACACCTTCGCCGTCGCCCGCTTCGGCGGCCGCAACTGGACGATCGTCAGCGCGGTGCTGCTGCTGGTGCCGACCGTCGTCGCCGCCGTGGTGATGAAGCCCGGCACCTCGTACACCACCTTCATGGTCGTCGCGGCGCTCACCGGCGTCGGCGGCGGCAACTTCGCCTCCTCCATGACGAACATCAACTCCTTCTACCCGCTGCGGAAGAAGGGCTGGGCGCTCGGCCTCAACGCGGGCGGCGGCAATATCGGCGTACCGGTCATCCAGCTGATCGGCCTGCTGGTCATCGGCACGGCCGGCGCGGCTCACCCGCGCGTGGTGCTCGGCGTCTACATCCCGCTGATCGTGGTCGCCGCGCTGCTCGCGGCGCTGTTCATGGACAACCTGGCGCCGGTACGGAACGACACGGGCGCGGTGAAGGAGGCGGCCAGGGACGCGCACACCTGGATCATGTCGGTGCTGTACATCGGCACCTTCGGGTCGTTCATCGGCTACAGCTTCGCCTTCGGGCTCGTCCTGCAGAACCAGTTCGACCGCACCCCGCTGCAGGCCGCCTCGTTCACCTTCATCGGCCCGCTGCTCGGCTCCCTCATCCGCCCCATCGGCGGCCGTCTCGCCGACAGCTACGGCGGCGCGCGGATCACGCTGTGGAACTTCGCCGCCATGTCCGTCGCGGCCGTGGTGGTCGTCTACGCCTCCGCGGAGAAGTCCCTGACCGTCTTCCTCGTCGGCTTCATCGCCCTGTTCGTCTTCAGCGGGCTCGGCAACGGCTCCACGTTCAAGATGATCCCCGGCATCTTCCAGGCCAAGGCGGCCGCGCGGGGCCTTACGGGCGAGGCGGCCGCGACGTACGGGCGGCGGCTGTCGGGCGCCTCGATGGGGCTGATCGGCGCGGTGGGCGCGCTGGGCGGGCTCGGCATCAACCTCGCCTTTCGACAGTCCTTCCTGAACGCGCACACCGGGACCCCGGCGTTCGTGTCCTTCCTGGTCTTCTACGCCCTGTGCGCCGCCGTAACCTGGGCCGTATACCTCCGCGGCGTCCGGCCGACCGGCCGGATCGCCGCGGCGGGGGCGGCGGAGCCGCAGGGCGCGCGGCAGGCCGCGTACGCGGACGTCTGAGCCGAGCCGCCGAGGCGGAAACGGCCCTGGACGGGGCCCTGGACGGGGACGGCCGGCCGGGGAGCGTACGGCGCACAGGGCGCGCGCTCCCCGGCCGTACGCTCCGTTACACCCGGGAAACCTCCGCGAACCGTGACCGTCACCGGGGGGTCACAGGATGGCCGTCCAGATGAGGTCGCGGAGGGCGCCCATACGACAGCGGATCGGGACGAGAACCATGCACCGAGACCACAACGCCGCGGCCACCCCCGACGTCGCCACCCCCGACGTCGTCACCCCCGATGCGCCCGCGCCCGCCGCCATCGGGCCGCTCGCCGGGTTCACCGTCGGCGTCACCGCCGCCCGCCGCGCCGACGAGCTCGCCGCGCTGCTGCGGCGGCGGGGCGCGGCCGTCATGCACGCGCCCGCGCTGCGCATCGTGCCGCTCGCCGACGACGCGGAACTGCTCACCGCCACCAAGCAGCTGCTCGACCACGGCCCCGACTTGGTGATCGCGACCACCGCCATCGGCTTCCGCGGCTGGGTCGAGGCCGCCGACGGATGGGGCCTCGGGGACTCGCTGCTGGCCCGGCTGCGCGGCGCCCGGCTGCTGGCGCGCGGGCCCAAGGTGCGGGGCGCGATCCGGGCCGCCGGGCTGACCGAGGAGTGGTACCCGGCGTCCGAGTCGCTGGCCGAAGTGCTCGACCGGCTGCTGGAGGAGGGGGTCGACGGCAGCCGGATCGCGGTGCAGCTGCACGGCGAGCCGCTGCCCGGCTTCGTGGAGTCGCTGCGCGTGGCGGGCGCGGAGGTGGTCGGCGTACCGGTGTACCGGTGGATGCCGCCCGAGGACATCGGCCCCGTGGACCGCCTCCTCGACGCGACCGTCGCCCGCGCCCTGGACGCACTCACCTTCACCAGCGCCCCGGCCGCCGCGAGCCTGCTGGACCGGGCCGAGCGGCGTGGCATGCGCGACGAGCTGGTGGACGCGCTGCGCCACGATGTGCTGCCCGCCTGCGTCGGGCCGGTCACCGCGCTGCCGCTCGAGGCCCATGACATCCCCACCAGCCAGCCCGAACGCTTCCGCCTCGGCCCGCTCGTACAGCTGCTGACCCATGAACTGCCGGGGCGGGTACGGCCGTTGCCGGTCGCCGGGCGGCGCCTGGAGATCCGTGGCCACGCGGTCCTGGTGGACGGCGAGCTGCGCGCCGTACCGCCGGCCGGTATGGCGCTGCTGCGCGCCCTGGCCCGCCGCCCGGGCTGGGTGGTCGCCCGCGCCGACCTGCTGCGCTCCCTGCCGGGCGCGGGGCGCGACGAGCACGCCGTCGAGACGGCCATGGCCCGCCTCCGTACGGCCCTCGGCGCCCCGAAGCTGATCCAGACGGTCGTCAAGCGCGGCTACCGGCTGGCGCTGGATCCGGTGGCGGACACCAAGTACGCCGACGTATGACGGGCCACTGACGGGCCACTGACGGGCCACTGACCGGCCGCCGGGCCCGAACTCCCTTGTATTCATGGGGTGATGGGCGGGTCCGCGGGGTTCCGGGCTCGGGCCGGGGCGGGCACTCTGGGACTGCGTGCATCTCCGCGAACCGCTCAGCCCCGAAGGAGTGACAGGAACATGGCGTCGGCGTCGGCCTACGACCTGCGGTTCGACTCCGGGCGGCTCTGTCTGGACCTGGTGGCCACGGTCGGCGGGCGGCTGAGCGAGGCGCCGGTCGAGCGGCTGGACGGGGTGGACCGGCTGAAGGCGTGGCTCGTCGACGCCGGTCTGGTGCCCCGCGGCACCGCCCTCGACCTCGTCGACGGCGGCTGGCTCGCCCGCTTCCGCGCCGCCCGCGATCTGCTCCACCGCATCGTGCACAACGAGGTCGAGGGCCGCGCCGCGGGCGCCGACCTGGAGCGGGTGAACGCCCTGGCCGCCACTGCCCCGCCCGCCGTACGGGCCGTACGCACCGCCGACGGCACCCTCGTGCGCAGGCTCTCCGCCGTGCCCGACTGCGGCGCGCTGCTGGCGCAGGTGGCGCGGGACGCCGTGGAGCTGCTCACCGACCCGGTGGCGCGCGGGCAGCTGCGGCAGTGCGAGGGGGAGACCTGCTCGCTGGTCTACCTCGACACCTCGCGCGGTCGCCGCCGCCGCTGGTGCTCCAGCGAGGTCTGCGGCAACCGCGAGCGCGTGGCCCGGCACCGCCGCCGCGTCACCCGAGCCTGACCGAAGCAGCCGTCCGAGCCGGCTGATGCCGCGTCAGCCCAGGTCAGACTAGCGGACATACACGTGACAAGAATGCTGTATAGCGCAATTGGGTACACCTCGCGGCGTTTTTGTTGAACCTGGAAGTGTAACCGCACGTACCCCCTCGACCGCGCGGTGGAGATTACGCAAAGATGCTCCCGTGACCGAGAGGACGACACCGGACGACGCGCTCATGCGCGCGCTCTATGAAGAGCACGCGGGCCCGCTTCTCGCCTTCGTCCTGCGCCTGGTCGCGGGCGACCGGCACCGGGCGGAGGACGTGGTTCAGGAGACGCTCCTGCGGGCCTGGCGCAACGCCGACCAACTGCGGACAACCGGCGGATCGCTGCGCCCCTGGCTGGTGACCGTGGCGCGGCGCATCGTGATCGACGGTCACCGTGGCCGCCGGGCCCGCCCCCAGGAAGTGGACGCCGCACCGCTGCACGCCGTGCCCGCAGCCGACGAAATCGACCGGGCGCTGCGGATGATGACGATCTCCGACGCGCTCGCCGATCTCACTGATGCGCATAGGGAGGCGCTGGTCGAGACATACTTCAAGGGGCGTACGGTGAACGAAGCGGCTGAGGTGCTGCGCGTACCGCCCGGGACCGTCCGGTCCCGGGTCTTTTACGCGCTGCGCGCCCTGCGGCTCTCGCTGGAGGAACGGGGGGTTACGGCATGATGCCGGCAGCGGAGGATCAGCAGCACACCGCCGTCGGCGCTTACGCCCTCGGCGTCCTGGACCCGGCGGAAGCCGCCCGCTTCGAGGAGCATCTGCTCGGCTGCGACCGATGCGGCGCGGAGCTGGATCAGCTGATGGGCATCCCGCCGCTGCTGGCCGAGTTCGCCACCTCCGACGACGGCCGGACCCTGCTGGACCCCGCCACCATCACCGCACGCCCCGGACCCGAACTGCTCGGCCGGCTGATGGACGACGTCGCCACCAGCCGCCGCGGGCGCCGCAAGCGCCGGCTGTACCTGGTGGCCGCGGCCGCCGCCCTGATCATCGGCGGTCCGATCGCCGGTGCCGCGCTGACCTCCGGCGACGGCGATGGCGACAGCGGCGGAGGCGGCGGCAAGGTGGTGGCCAGCCCCGCGAAGGCGGCGTTCGACCAGGGCCAGAAGACCGGCTCGGTCGACCCCACCACCAAGGTCGACGCCACCGTCTCGCTGCAGGCGAAGGGCTGGGGCACATCGGTGGCCCTCAAGCTCGGCAATGTGAAGGGCCCGAAGGCCTGCGACCTGGTCGCCATCGGCAAGGACGGCCATGAGGAGACCATCACCACCTGGGCGGTGCCCAGCACCGGCTACGGCATCAAGGACGGCGACGCGTCCCGCTGGAGCAAGGACCCGCTGTTCGCCCTGGGCGGTGCGGCCATGAACCCCGACGAGATCGACCGCTTCGAGGTCCGCACCCTGGACGGCCGGCGGCTGGCGGTCGTGAAGGTCTAGCCGGTGAAGGTCTGGGCGCTGCACGAAGGTCTGGCCGGTGAAGGTCTGGAGCGTGTTGTGTAGGTGTACGGTTGACGGCTGCCCTACGCACACAGAAGGGGGCTTGGGTGGCCGCGCACAACGCCACGCACGCGAGCCGGACAGCGAGACCGGACAACGCCGAGACGAGCCCGGACAGGGCCGGCGAAGCTGAGAAACGGGACGGGATCCGCGAGCGGGAGATGCGGATCGAGCAGGCGCATCTGGACCGCGTGTACCGCCGCCTCGAGGAGAAGATCCACGAGGCGGAGTTCCTGATGAACGACGCCGCCAAACACGTCCAGGTCGGCACGCCCGGCGCGCTCGCCGAGCGGGACGCCCAGGTCTTCCGGGCCGGGGTGCACCTCAACCGGCTCAACAGCGAGTTCGAGGACTTCCTCTTCGGCCGTATCGACCTGCTGCTCGGCAAGGACGGCGAGCGCGGCCCGGACGGCGCGTACACCTCCATCGAGCCCGCCGACGACGCGATCCGCCCCGGCGAAGACGGTGCGGACGGCGCGGGCGGCGCGGGCGGCGGTGGCCGCGCGGAGATCGCCGAGACGCTGCACATCGGCCGTATCGGCGTCCTGGACGCCGAATACGCCCCGCTGGTCATCGACTGGCGCGCGCCCGCGGCCGCGCCCTTCTACCGCTCCACCCCCGTCGCCCCCGGCCGGGTCGTGCGCCGCCGGGTCATCCGCAGCAAGGGGCGCCGGGTGCTCGGCGTCGAGGACGATCTGCTGCGCCCCGAGCTGACCGCCACCCTGGACGGGGCGGAGCTGCCGGTCGTCGGCGACGGCGCGCTGATGGCGGCGCTCGGCCAGGCCCGCGGCCACACCATGCGCGACATCGTCGCCTCCATCCAGGCCGAACAGGACCTGGTGATCCGCGCGCCCGCCGCCTCCGTCACCGAGGTGGAGGGCGGCCCGGGCACCGGCAAGACCGCGGTCGCGCTGCACCGCGCCGCGTATCTGCTCTACCAGGACCGGCGCCGGTACGCGGGCGGGATCCTGATCGTCAGCCCCACCCCGCTGCTGGTCGCCTACACCGAGGGCGTGCTGCCCTCGCTCGGCGAGGAGGGGCAGGTCGCGATCCGCGCCGTCGGATCGCTGGTGGACGGCGCCGAGGCCACCACGTACGACGAACCGGCCGTGGCCCGCGTCAAGGGCTCCTCGCGGATGACGCGGGTGCTGCGCAAGGCCGCCCGCGGCGCCCTGGAGCTGCCCGCGGGCCCCGGCCGGGCGGCCGGGCCGCCGGAGCGGCTGCGCGTCGTGGCGTTCGGCGCGCGGATCGAGCTGGACGCCGAGGAGCTGCGCCGGATCCGGCAGGCCGCCCTGGGCGGCACCGCGCCCGTCAACCTGCTGCGCCCGCGCGCCCGCCGGCTGCTGCTGGACGCGCTGTGGGCCAGGGCCGGGGGTGCCCGCCGCTACACCGACCCCGAACTGGCCGCCGAGGCGCGCGAGGGGTTCGACGAGGACATCTCCACCGAGGACGACTTCCTCGGCTTCCTGGACGCCTGGTGGCCCGAGCTGACCCCGCGCGCCGTACTGGCCGCGATGGCCGACGAGAAGCGGCTGACCCGCTGGTCGCGGCGGGAGCTGAACCAGCGCGACGCGCGCCGGCTGGCCCGCTCGCTGACCCGTCTGGGGGCGGACGGCAAGGGCCCGCTGTCGGTGCACGACGTGGCGCTGCTGGACGAGCTGTACACCGTCCTGGGCGCCCCGGCCCGGCCCGCCAGGCCCCGCGAGGCCGATCCGCTCGACCAGCTGACCGGGCTCGAGGAGCTGACGACCTTCGCCGACCGCTCCGCGCCCCGCCGCACCCGCGCGGACCGGCTGGAGCAGGAGCGCGTGGACTACGCCCATGTGATCGTCGACGAGGCGCAGGACCTGACCCCGATGCAGTGGCGGATGATCGGGCGGCGCGGCCGCCACGCCACCTGGACGGTGGTCGGGGACCCGGCACAGAGCTCCTGGTCGGATCCGGAGGAGGCGGCCGAGGCCCGTACCGAGGCGCTGGGCCGCCGCCCGCGCCGCCGCTTCACGCTGACCGTGAACTACCGCAACCCGGCGGAGATCGCCGAGCTCGCCGCGAAGGTCCTCGCGCTCGCGATGCCCGGCGCGCAGGCCCCCGAGGCGGTCCGTTCCACGGGCCTGGTGCCGCGCTTCGCGCCGCTGCCGGACGGAAGCGCCGGCGCGACCGGCGGGGCCGGAAGGGACCTGGCGGCGCGGGTGCGCGAGGAGGCGGGGCGCCTGCTTGACGAGGTGGACGGCACGGTCGGCGTGGTCGTCGCCATGCGGCGGCGGGCCGCGGCGCGCCGCTGGCTGGAAGGGCTCGGCGACCGGGTGGTGGCGCTGGGCAGCCTGGAGGCCAAGGGCCTGGAGTACGACGCGACGGTCGTGGTCTCGCCCGCCGAGATCGCCGACGAGTCCCCGGCGGGGCTGCGGGTGCTGTACGTGGCGCTGACGCGCGCGACGCAGCGGCTGACCGTGGTGCCGGGGGAGCGGGACGACCCGGATGAGTACGGCGTCCCCGATCTGCTGCGGGACTGATGAGGGCTGAGGTAGGGACTGATGAGGGGCTGAGGCAGGGACTGAGGTAGGGGCTGATGAGGGGCTGAGAAATCAACCCGTGGGGGAGGAATCACTTCCGGGGATGGTTTGTTAGCCTTGCTGATGGCACCGGCTCGATCCAAGCCCCCGGGCCCAACCTTCGTCGCTTCGAGCGACCACTTGCCGCGAGGCGAGCATGGCGGGTCGGTGCCACCTTAAAGCTTTCAAGAGGTCCGCGTCGGTTGTTCAGGGCGCGGGCCTCTTCTGTGCATCTCGGCGGATTCGCGGGGCTGAACAATATCTCCGAAACTCGAGCCCGGTTACCCGGTACCCGAAGGTAGGTGTAACCATCTGAAGACCACCGTCCGAGGGCAGACCGGCGAACCACCACCGCGGCCCGGGACAACCTGGAACAAGGGAAAGCAGAGGAAGTCGGCCATGGCAACGGCGCCCAGCGTCTCGTACTCGATGACGGTCCGGCTGGAGGTCCCCGCGAGCGGCACCGCGGTCAGCCAGCTCACCACGGCCGTGGAGTCCTCCGGCGGCTCGGTCACCGGCCTCGACGTGACCGCTTCCGGCCACGAGAAGCTGCGGATCGACGTCACCATCGCCGCGACGTCCACCGCGCACGCCGACGAGATCGTCGAGAAGCTGCGCGGTATCGAGGGCGTCTCGCTCGGCAAGGTCTCCGACCGTACGTTCCTGATGCACCTCGGCGGCAAGATCGAGATGTCGTCGAAGCACCCGATCCGCAACCGTGACGACCTGTCCATGGTCTACACCCCGGGCGTCGCCCGCGTCTGCCAGGCCATCGCCGAGAACCCCGAGGACGCCCGCCGGCTGACCATCAAACGCAACAGCGTCGCGGTGGTCACCGACGGCTCCGCGGTCCTGGGCCTGGGCAACATCGGCCCCAAGGCCGCGCTGCCCGTGATGGAGGGCAAGGCGGCCCTCTTCAAGCGCTTCGCGGGCATCGACGCCTGGCCGCTCTGCCTGGACACCCAGGACAGCGATGAGATCGTCGCCGTCGTCAAGGCCATCGCCCCCGGCTTCGCGGGCATCAACCTGGAGGACATCTCCGCCCCCCGCTGCTTCGAGATCGAGGCGCGGCTGCGCGAGGCGCTGGACATCCCGGTCTTCCACGACGACCAGCACGGCACCGCCATCGTGGTGCTCGCCGCCCTCACCAACGCGCTGCGCGTGGTCAACAAGAAGATCGGCGATGTGCGGGTGGTGATGTCCGGCGCGGGCGCGGCCGGCACCGCCATCCTCAAGCTGCTGATCGCCGCGGGTTTGCGGCACGCGGTGGTCGCGGACATCCACGGCGTGGTGCACGCCGGGCGCGACGACCTGGCCGGCGCGAACGGCAGCTCCGACATGACCGCGCTGCGCTGGATCGCCGACAACACCAACCCCGAGGGCGTCACCGGCACCCTCAAGGAGGCCGTGCGCGGCGCCGACGTCTTCATCGGCGTCTCCGCCCCGAACGTGCTGTCCGGCGACGACGTGGCCGCCATGGCCGACGACGCGATCGTCTTCGCGCTGGCCAACCCCGACCCCGAGGTCGACCCGGCGATCGCCCGCCAGACCGCCGCCGTGGTCGCCACCGGCCGCTCCGACTTCCCGAACCAGATCAACAACGTGCTGGTCTTCCCGGGTGTCTTCCGCGGCCTGCTGGACGCGCAGTCGCGTACTGTGAACGACGACATGATGCTGGCCGCGGCCCGGGCACTCGCGGATGTCGTCCACGACGACGAGCTGAACGCCAACTACATCATTCCGAGTGTCTTCAACGACAAGGTCGCGGGCGCGGTGGCCGGCGCGGTACGGGTCGCCGCCAAGGCTGTGACCGGTACCACGGCGGTCTAGGCCGGGCTCGGCGCGTCGTACGGCGCGTCGCGCGGCGTTCGGCCGATCGGGCCCCCATAGGGTGTCGGGCAGAAACGGCCGCCACGGCGCTTTTCGCGCGACTCACCAGGGCACCGGATTGGCTTTCCCGCCACAGGTGGGGGCAGGATGCGTTCCGGGCGCGAGGGTCTGAACACAGACCCGGGTCCGGGGACTGTCCGAGGGCCCTGGCAGCATCGGCTTCGATCTCACGCCTAATGGCAAGATGAACACGGGAGTACAACATGAACCGCAGTGAGCTGGTGGCCGCTCTGTCGGAGCGCGCCGAGGTGACCCGAAAGGACGCCGACGCCGTTCTGGCCGCCCTCGCCGAGGTGACCGGAGAGATCGTCGCCAAGGGCGACGAGAAGGTCACCATCCCCGGCTTCCTCACCTTCGAGCGCACCCACCGTGCCGCTCGCACCGCGCGTAACCCGCAGACCGGTGAGCCGATCGAGATCCCGGCCGGCTACAGCGTGAAGGTCTCCGCGGGCTCCAAGCTCAAGGAAGCCGCCAAGGGCAAGTAAGACCCCATACGAAGGGGCGGCCACCTCATCGGAGGGTGGCCGCCCCTTTCGGCGTTCCTACGGCCCCTGGAGGCCTTTCCCGGGCCCCCAGGAGGCCTTCCCCGGGCCTTTAGGGAGGCTCAGGTGGCCTTTTCGGCGCCGGGGAGCTCCACCTTGGCGCCAAGGTCGCCCAGCTTGCTCATGCTGTGTCTACCCGGGGGATAACCCCCGGACCCCCAGCCGGGGGCGCCGACGTGGCTCAGGCGGTTTTTTCGGCGCCGGGCAGTTCCACCTTGGCGCCAAGGTCGCCCAGCTTGCTCATGAAGTTCTCGTATCCGCGGTTGATCAGATCGATGCCGTGGACCCGGGACGTGCCCTGGGCCGCCAGGGCCGCGATCAGGTACGAGAAGCCGCCGCGCAGGTCGGGGATGACCAGGTCGGCGCCCTGGAGCTTGGTCGGGCCCGACACGACCGCCGAGTGGAGGAAGTTCCGCTGGCCGAAGCGGCAGGCGGAGCCGCCCAGGCATTCGCGGTAGAGCTGGATGTGCGCGCCCATCTGGTTGAGCGCGGAGGTGAAGCCCAGGCGCGACTCGTACACCGTCTCGTGGACGATGGACAGCCCGGAGGCCTGAGTGAGGGCCACGACCAGGGGCTGCTGCCAGTCGGTCTGGAAGCCGGGGTGGACGTCCGTCTCCAGGGCGATGGCGTTGAGCTTGCTGCCCGGGTGCCAGAACCGTATTCCCTCGTCGTCGATGTCGAAGGCGCCGCCGACCTTGCGGTAGGTGTTGAGGAAGGTCATCATCTCGCGCTGGCTGGCGCCGCGTACGTAGATGCTGCCCTCGGTCGCGAGCGCCGCGCTCGCCCAGGAGGCGGCCTCCAGGCGGTCCGGCAGGGCGCGGTGGTTGTAGCCGCCGAGCTTGTCGACGCCGGTGATCCGGATCGTACGGTCGGTGTCCATGGAGATGATCGCGCCCATTTTCTGCAGGACGCAGATCAGGTCCTCGATCTCCGGTTCGACGGCCGCGTTGGAGAGCTCCGTCACACCCTCGGCGAGCACCGCCGTCAGCAGCACCTGCTCGGTGGAGCCGACCGACGGGTACGGCAGGCGGATCTTGGCGCCGCGCAGCCGCTGCGGGGCCTCCAGGTACTGGCCGTCCGCCCGCTTCTCGATCGTGGCGCCGAACTGGCGCAGCACGTCGAAGTGGAAGTCGATCGGCCGGCCGCCGATGTCGCAGCCGCCCAGGCCCGGGATGAAGGCGTGGCCGAGGCGGTGCAGCAGCGGGCCGCAGAAGAGGATCGGGATGCGCGAGGAGCCGGCGTGGGCGTCGATGTCGGCGACGTTCGCGCTCTCCACGTGGGTCGGGTCCAGCACCAGCTCGCCGGCCTCGTCACCTGGGCGAACGGTGACGCCGTGCAGCTGCAGCAGGCCGCGCACCACCCGCACATCGCGGATGTCGGGGACGTTGCGCAGCCGGCTCGGCCCACTGCCGAGCAGCGCGGCGACCATGGCCTTCGGCACGAGGTTCTTCGCGCCTCGGACACGGATCTCGCCTTCGAGCGGGGTGCCGCCATGGACGAGCAGGACATCGTTCGAGCGGGTCATCTGGTCTCGCGTTCCTGGGACGGTCGGGGGCAAGAGGCAAGCGTAATAGCCGTGGAGAGCACGTCTGAGTGACCGACGTACCCACCGAACGGACATGAATGTGTCACAACACGTTCGGTTCAGAGCAGAAAGCGTACGGTTACGTGCGCCGTTCCTGCTGTCGTACGCCCCGACCTGCTCTCACATGGGACTCGTCTTCCACTCCCCCTCCGGGGCGAACATGCGGGATCATGTGTCCATGACCGAGGTGTCCTCGCTCACAGGACGGCTGCTTGTCGCGACACCGGCGCTGGCGGACCCGAACTTCGACCGTGCGGTGGTGCTCCTTCTCGACCATGACGAGGAGGGGTCGCTCGGCGTCGTGCTCAACCGCCCGACCCCGGTGGGGGTCGGCGACATCCTGGAGTCCTGGGCTGCGCTGGCCGGGGAGCCGGGGGTGGTGTTCCAGGGCGGCCCGGTGTCGCTGGACTCCGCGCTGGGGGTCGCCGTGGTCCCCGGCGAGGCCGGAAGAGCCGCCGAGGCCGGAAGGGTCTCCTCGCGGACCGAGGACGGCCCGCTCGGCTGGCGCCGGGTGCACGGCGCGATCGGGCTGGTCGACCTGGAGGCGCCGCCCGAACTGCTGGCCGCCGCGGTCGGCTCGCTGCGGATCTTCGCGGGCTACGCCGGGTGGGGGCCCGGACAGCTGGAGGACGAGCTCTCCGAGGGCGCCTGGTACGTCGTGGAGTCCGAGCCGGGCGATGTCTCCTCGCCCGCCCCGGAGCGGCTGTGGCGGGCGGTGCTGCGCCGCCAGCGCAGCGAGCTGGCGATGGTCGCCACGTACCCGGACGATCCCTCCCTCAATTAGGGGCAGTGCCCAACTGGAGGCAGTGTTCGCCGGGTGGCGGCGACACCGGGCGATGCCGCGGGAGGCGCTGATCCGTCGTTCGCCCGGCGCGTGAGTACCCTAGGGCTGTATGAGCACTCTTGAGCCCGAGCGCGGGGCAGGCACGGGGACCCTCGTTGAGCCGACACCTCAGGTGTCGCACGGTGACGGCGACCACGAGCGCTATGCCCATTACGTACAGAAGGACAAGATCATGGAGAGCGCGCTCTCCGGATCTCCGGTGGTCGCACTCTGCGGCAAGGTCTGGGTCCCGGGCCGCGACCCGAAGAAGTACCCGGTCTGTCCGATGTGCAAGGAGATCTTCGACGGCATGGGAGCCGGCGGCGACAAGGACAAGGGCAAGGACGGCGGCGGCAAGAAGTAGCCCCTCCGCCCCGGCCATACCCGCCGGAGCCCCCCGCGCGCACCACGCCCGGCCCGCGCCCCTCTCGACCAAGGGGCGCGGGCCGGGCGTAGCGCGCTGTACGCATTATTTGGCATATGCCGCGCACCTCGCGGCGTACGGCCCCGGCGGTGCGGAGGGCGCCGTTAGGGTCGCCTCCATGAGCGGGCGCGGGGAGAGCGGTGCCGAGCGGGCGGCGTACCTGGTGTTCGGGGCGCGAGAGACCGACGAACCAGATGAACCCGTCGAGCCCGTCGAGCCCGACGGGGAAGCGGCGGGCCGGTTCCGCCAGTTCGAGAAGGACTGGGACGCACAGCTGGAGCGGTGCGAGCGGCTGGCCGTCGAGCGCGGCTACCGTCCGGCGGGCCTCTGTGTCGTCTCGGCCGCCCAGCCCACCCTGCCCCGGCTGTTGGAGTGGGCCGACGAGCCGGACTGCGAGATCGTGCTGATCGCCGGCCGCGGGGTGCTGGAGCGGATGCGGAGCTGCTGGCCGGACTGGGACCAGTTGGTGGTCCGCCTGGCGGCGGCGGGCGCGCGCGTGGAGGCCGTGCCGTATCCCGAACCGGCCTGTCCGGCCGACGAGTCGCCCTCGTAGCCGCCGAGTCTCCCGCGCAGACGCCGAGTCGCCCTCCTGCTCCTGGGCGACGATCTCCTTCGTAAACCTGGTTTAGACCTCTTGTGGGCGGACGGACCCACCCTTAATCTCCTGCGTGTTGTGCATGGTGAAATGCCCGTTGCACACGGTGCAACGCAATGCCAGTAGGGGTTGTTCTGCCAATGAAGCGATCAAGCGTGTCCCTCCGCCTCGCCGCCCCGGCCGCGGCGCTCGTCCTGGCCGGTCTCACGGCCACCGCCTGCGCCCCGTCCACCTCCTCCAACACCGAATCCACCAAGGACTCCAAGAGCGGAACCATCAGGGTGTGGCTCTTCCGGGAGGTGAACAACGCGCCCAAGGAGAAGGTGGTGAAGGAGGCCGTCGCCGAATTCGCCAAGAAGCACTCCGACACCCGGGTCGACGTCACCTACATCCCCATTGAGACCCGCGCCGAGAAGATGAAGGCCGCGTTCAACGACCCGAAGAGCGCCCCCGACGTCGTCGAATTCGGCAACACCGACACCGCCGGTTATGTCAACGACGGCGGACTGGCCGACATCACGGCCGAATTCGGGAAGTGGGAGGACGCGAAGAGCGTCACGGCGTCCGTCAAGGAAGCCGTCAGCGTCGGCGGAAAGGTCTACGGCGTCCCCTGGTACGTCGGCGTACGGGCCCTCTACTACCGCACCGACATCTTCAAGGAGCTGGGGCTGAAGCCGCCTGCCACACAGGGCGAACTGGCCACGGCCGCCCGCAGAATCCGTGCCGAACACCCCGATATGTTCGGCATCTCGGTCGGCGCCAAGAACGTCTACGGCATGCTCCCGTTCCTGTGGTCCGCGGGCGGCGACCTCGCCGAGAAGCGCGGCGACACCTACACCGCCGCCATCGACAGCGCCGCGTCCCGCAAGGGCCTGAAGACGTATACGGACCTGATCGCCAAGGACAGCTGTCCGCCCCAGCAGTGCGCCGAATTGGGCGGTGACGCCGGCGTCCAGACGTTCGCGGGCGGGAAAGCCGGTATGGCGATCGGCGGCGACTTCAGCCGCCAGGCGATGGAGGACGGGGCGGTCAAGGGCAAATACGCCGTCGTGCCGCTGCCGGGCCAGGAGAAGGGCGTCATATCCCCGGCCTTCGCGGGCGGCAACAACCTCGGCATCATGCGCGGCACCACCCACCGCACCCTGGCCGTGGACTTCGTCGAATTGCTCGGCGGCGCCGCATACCAGTCCAAGATGTTCGACGCCATGGGCAATATGCCCGCGCTCACCGACGTCCAGGAAAAGGTCGCGGAAAAGGCGCCCTTCACCAAGCCGTTCGTCGACACCCTGAAATCCGGCACCAAGTTCGTCCCGGTGACCCCCGCCTGGAGCAAGATCGACTCCGAGGCGATGATCCCGACGATGATGCAGGAGATCGTCAGCGGCCGTAAGAGCGTGGACGCGGCCACGGCCGACGCGGCGAAGAAGATGGACGCCGCGTTCTCCTCGGCCGGCTGAGCGGAGCGCCGCCCATGGCTCGCGAGATCGCGCCCGCCGTGGCCGGTGCGGAGCGGCCGCCGGGCCGGGATGCCCTCCCGGCC